>DAXZ01000036.1:0-12433 GCA_002506665.1 Nitrosopumilus sp. UBA526
CATTATCATCTTTTTTAACAAACAGGTAAGGAGATACCTCATCAATATTTAGATAATCATAAATGCCAAGACCCAATTTCTTTTTTCTAATCTTTGGTGGAATTTTACCAGCAATCACGTAGTTCCCTAGCTGCTCTAACAAGAACGGACTATGAGTGATAACTAACACATTAAGTCCAAGGCGAATCATTCTTACAATATATTTGGCAAAAATCAGTTGATTTGCAGGATGCAAGTGTGCTTCTGGCTCTTCAATGATTAATAGACTACCGCGATGTACAATATGTTTCAGATATAAAGAGATAGGAGCGATGTCCGTAATTGATGATGATGTTCTGTTCAACGGAATTGTAACATATTTGGAATTAAAAGTAATTTCGGCAAGAGGGTTAATTGCATTAGAAGGTAATTGAATATATCCATGAAATAGCTCAAATTCTAATTGTTGGGCCAAATCTAAGAAGTTTCCCTCACTATTATACATGAGATGGATATTAGAAAGAAAATCATATATTGTTCCCGTAAGTTGAGTTATTTCAGAGGGGTGATTCCCATTAGATGGAGCGTTTTTGATTATATTTGCAGAAAGTATTTTGTGTGTGTGTATTATACCAGATCTGTCTGCTGGAAGATAGTGTGAACTTGAAGGAATTGAATTATGGGCAATACGATTACAGATTGAATTCAAAAGGTTTTCTGTCACATGAAAGCTGATATTAATATCATGATCTAATTTAGGATGAATAGGAATAGAGTAATTGTCATTTCTTCCAGTCAAATCAGCGACATAATCAGTTTGTTCCTTTGAAGTTTTAGTATTATACTGTACATCAAGTTTGGAGTTTGTTTTTAGAGTTAGTTTTTTATTTATTGTAATGTCAAATTTCTTTGAATTTGAAACACTGATAGTTGCTTGTTTTTGTTTTGTTCTGACAAGATCACTTACATCGACACCAAAATTTCTTTTGATTTGAGATTCTAGACCAACATTAAGCATGTTCTGAATTATTTCTGCAGAAATTTTTTTTGTAATATTTATAGGAATGTCAAATGATTTTTTATGTTTAATTTGTTTTACAATCTTTCGTACATCATCATAAAGTGAGTTATACATTTGATTACGTCCATAGTTTACATAACTAGGTATGTTGCCAAATTCAATTACATGATGTTCAGAAGTTAAAATGGAATGAATAAGCGTTGCCGCATATGATTTTCCTGAATTGTTAGGACCTATGAAAATTGTCAGAGGTTTTAATTGTATAGTTCCTTTTGAGATAGGACCAAAATCTTTTATGTCTATCTTCAAGTCAATTCCTACTTGTTTTTGTGGTTGTCTATTACGAGTATTCCTATTGGCCATAATGAATGCACACAATATAGAATTAAAAATATTTCTAGCTAGCTATTGACTACAAGTTAACTAAAGGTCAAATATTAGAGAATTATCAGTATTTTAAGAGAAAATTTGAACCCAAAATCTGACCTAGACTCATTATCACACATGAGCTTGGCATATCATTGCAACAAACTCGCTAAAGGTGTTCGTATATAACAAAATGATAGATATGGTCACAGAACAAGAGCTTGCAAGAAACAACAAAGACGCAACAGTCTGCAAAAAGATGGCAGATGCGGCAACTGTCTGGGAGGCAGTATGGGATGATAGTACAAGATTGAGCATTGGTCTGAGTGTCAAGTTGAATTATGCAACAGACTAAGACAAAATTAACTATGTTTTAGCATTGATGATCTTTTTTAGAGAATCTCCACATTTCTTAGCCAGTATAGAGTATGATTTCCCTTGAATTTTGACTGTAGCTTTCTGTATCTTATCATGAATAACATAATTTTTATAGCTTTTTGCCAATAAAATCACAAAAAACAAAGGATCATTAGCCCCATGAGAAGTTGCAATAGAGGAGGATTCCTTACCAGCATTAGTTAGTTTCTCAATAATATCAGTCACATCAAGATTATGACTTTTTAGTTCGACTAGAGCAATTTTCTCATCATCGTGAAAAATTATACAATCACATATTTTTTTAGATTGGTTTACTAGTAATTCGCCTTTCAATATTACAAAATTTTTTCCAGTGTCTACATGAAGTTTACATTTGTTTTCGGTACAACAATCAACTTTTGCGTTATGATATTCATCTTTAATTTCTTGAACAATCATTTTAATCTACATCTAAATTTTTTTGCAATTTAATATGTTTTGAATAAAGATATGCGTTTATTTTTACAAATTCTTCTTGTGAAATACCATCTTCATAATTTATTTCAAGTGGTACAATTTTATGGTCATTATCATCTTTTTTAACAAACAGGTAAGGAGATACTTCATCATGAAGTAAAAAATCATTAATTCCAAGACCCAATTTCTTCTTTCTAACATCAGAGGAAATTTTACCAGCAAGTAGAAATTGCCCTAGTTGTTCCAACAAAAATACACTGTGAGTAATAACCAACACATGAAGTCCAGAACGAATCATTCTTACAATATATTTTGCAAAGATCAATTGATTTGCGGGATGCAAATGTGCTTCTGGCTCCTCAATGATTAATAGGCTACCACTATGTACAATATGTTTTAGATACAAAGAGAGAGGAGCAATCTCTGAAATTGAGGATGATGCTCTATCCAGTGGAATTTTATTATACTCAGAATTATAAGTAATTTCGGCAAAAGGGTCGGTTGTATTAGATGGTAATTGGATATTTCCATGAAATAGTTCAGATTCTAATTGTTGAGCCAAATCAAAGTAAGATCCACGGGCATTATCCATGACAAGAATGTTGGAAAGAAAATCAGATACAGTTCCCACAAGTCTAGGTGTTTTAAAATTCTGATTCGTTCTATCATAAACACTAGTCATCATGCCTGCAGAAAGTACTTTGTGTCCTTGCAATATGCCCGAACCCGCAGCTGGAAAATAATACGAATTTGAAGGAATTGCATCATGGGTAATGTAGTTACGTATTGAATGCAATAGAGCGGTGGTCACATAAGTGTCAAAAAGATTATTAGATGGTTCATATGGAATATAGATAGTCTGAGGGTCAGTTTGTTCATCTAATCCATCAACATAGTCAGTTTGTTCATTTCGAGTTCTAATTTTATACTTGACATCAAGTTTGGAGTTGGTTTTTAGAGTTAGTTTTTTATTTATTGAGATGTCAAATTTTTTGGAATTTGAAACACTAATAGTTGCATGTTTTTGTTTTTTTCTGACAAGATGATTTACAGGAGTACCAAAGTTTCTTGCAATTTCAGATTCTAGATCAACACCAAGATCTCGAATTATTGTAGCAGAGGTTTTTTTTGTAATATTTACAGGAATGTCAAATGATTCTTTATGTTTAATTTGTTTCATAAATTTTTTTAGGTCTTGATGGAATGATCTATGCAATGTACGAAATTGAGGGTTTGTAAAACCACGGCTTCTGCCAGATTCAGTAATAAGATTTTGAGAAGTTAAAATTGAATGTATAAGTATTGCCACATATGATTTTCCCGAATTGTTAGGACCTATGAAAATTGTCAGAGGTTTTAATTGTATAGTTCCTTTTGAGATAGGACCAAAATCTTTTATGTCTATCTTCAAGTCAATTCCTACCGGTTTTTGTGGTTGTCTATTACGACGATTCCTATTGGCCATATAGAATATATCAAACACACGGTTAAAAACATGATGATTATCAATTATTTGCCAACATTTTAGAAAAAAATAAATCTAATCCCCAAAACCTGACCCATCCTCATTACACCAAACACTAACTTTAAGTGATTATGCCATTCAATATCAAAACAGATTGAGATTAAATCAGATAAAGTGTGGAGATAATATCGAGGTTCTCTCAAAGCTAGACTCGGAAATTGTAGATGTTACAATCACATCACCGCCATACCGAAACGCAATAGATTACAGTATGCATGCAGAGCACGGAAACAACCCAAAAAAGAATTATCGTGGCAAGCTATCAATCACAGTGGCAGACTATATCAAAGACATGTCTAATATTTTCAGTCAGGTTCACAGAGTTACAAAAGAGGGAGGATACTGTTGCATTGTAATTGGAAACGAGATCAACAAAGGAACCCTAGAGCCTCTTCCCGCACTCCTAGTATCAAAGCTTTATGAGCAAGGATGGTACTTGCATGAAGAGATAATTTGGCACAAAGTGACAGGGGGGGCAAACAGAGCAGGCAGTTTTGTTCAGCATCCATACCCATCATACTTTAGAGCAAACATAATGCACGAGGTAATTCTAGTATTGAGAAAAGGAAAGAACAGGCTAAGAAAGTTGGAATATGCATTTACCAACATCAATCAAGATGTCACATGGAAAGAGATCGTCAATTCCATATGGCACATTGCACCTGTCCCACCGGGATTTTTAGAACATCCATGCCCATACCCTGAAGAGATACCATACAGATTGCTAAACCTGTATTCAAATGAAGGAGACGTCATACTAGACCCATTTAATGGGGCAGGTCAGACTACCAAGGTTGCAAAGTACCTCAAGAGAAGATTCTACGGGATAGACATACAAAAGACATATGTGGATTATGCCACATCAAGACTAGCAGAAGCCCCCCACATCAGAGACGAGTCAATTACACTAGAGTTTGAAAGTGTGGGAGGTTCAATCCCAAGATGGAAAAAGATTCCAACTAGAAAAGTTACATCAAAAAAAGATTTCAGGTAACTATGGTTTGTAGATGCAACCAAAGTTTGATTATTTTATTTTCTTGTTTAATTCCGTGATGAACTTTTTTATCTCGGGTTTTGGAACAACAGCTCCGCATGCCTTGTCATGCCCGCCTCCAGAGCCCCCAAGACTAGTTGCCAAAAGATTTACAATCTTGCCCAAGTGAACCTTGCAGTTCTTGGAACCTCTAACGGAGACTGCATAGATTCCACGATCAACTCGTTCTTTGTATGCAACGCCAACATCCTTTCCAGAAAGACCCATAACAAAATTAACCGCACCGCTTGCACCAGAATCTAAAATTTCCATATAGCCCAAGTTTTTCATGGTTTTCATTCCTTTCTTTACTTTGGCAATCATTTGAGATAACTTTTCTACCTGAATCTGAGCAAACTCAAAGGCATTTGGAATATCATGTGGGAATCGGGAATCAGAGAGCTCTTCGACCAAATACTGCAGATAGTCTGATTCCTTTTGATGACCCACAATATTATAGGTCAGTACCGTTGCGCTAATCAGTGCAAATTGCCTGTCATAGATTTGAAGTAATTTTGAACCAATGGGCCTGTCTTCCATATAATCAGTAATTGCAGCACAGGTTGCAACAAATGAAGCATGATCATTTAGTTTGGATTTAAAGGCAGTATAAACCTGGACTGCGGTGCACTCGTTGATGTCATGAATCATTTTGACTTTGATCTTTTTGAGTTCTTTGACTATGTTAGGGTCAATGTCGTGATGATCAATATAGGTAACTGAGACCTTGTTTTTTCTCAGCGTTTTTAGTATGTCTACAAACTCGTCTTGTGTCTTTTTACTTAGCCCCAGGTCACAGATAAACAATGTTTTTAGTTTTTCATCTGAAACAATCTGATTTAATGCCTCCATCTGGCCAGGATAGTCAACTAGTATTGCATCTCCTCCAAATGCTTGACGAACCAGTGCTGCAGAGCTGATCCCATCACAGTCTTCCTTGTGAGATATGCAGATAACACGGGTTCGTTTCTTTGCTGTTGTCTTTTTTGGCACCTTTTTGACTGTCTTTTTTGATATAGTTGACTTTGTGATCTTTTTGGATGCCAATACAGATTCAAAAACCACAATCCCTCATTTAAATGAAGAATGAGGGCGGGATGATTTTTTGATATTTTGGTTTATCAGCGAAGTAGAATCAAGATATACATCATAAAATGACTGTCCCTCCATCTGTGTCTGTTGATCAAGTTCTTGAATTTTTTTCAGTTCACCCAAAGATGCATTTAGAACTAGGTCATCGAGTTTTTGTAAATCTTTACGTTCTCTGGGAGTCATTTGATTTTTGATTAAAAATTCTCATTTATGATCAAAAGTTGACATATTAGACAAAGTAGATAAAAGTTAGTAAGGCAGGCACAGATGTCACAAATTTCCATTTATGATAAAATTACATTCTAGGCATTCCATGTTTCTTGCTTCGTGCCTTTGTTCGTAGTCGTGTTTTACAACATGGGCAAGAGTGCTCATCAGTAAAGAAGAACAACGCACACAGTGAACACCACTTTTGCCCAATTTGGTAACGCAGGTTGTTTGTAAATGATTGAGGTTTTAGACGCTCACATAGACCACGACATGTCTGTGCCATGAATCTATTACTGCAAAAAATCTATTTAAGACAATTCCCAAATTCCCTATTGTGAGAATTCAATAATTGCATCAATCTCAGTCATCGAATCCAAGGGCAGACATGCAACACCTACAGCAATTCTAGAGTGTCTTCCCTTATCTCCAAATATCTCAAATAACAGATCAGATGCAGCATTGATCACCTGCGGATGCAGAGTAAACTCTGGTGCAGAATTTACAAAACCTGATAGTCTTACTATCTGTGTTACTTTGTCAAGACTGCCAAGCTCTCTTTTTATCTGGGCTAAAAGATTAATGGCGCACAACCTGGCTGATTTTTGGGCAGTCTCTAGATTATTTTCAGAGACCTTGCCTGTAAATACAACTTTGCCGTCATTAATTGGAATCTGTCCTGAGATAAACAGTAGATTTCCTGTCTTTACTGCAGGTATGTACGAGCCGGCAGGCGTTGGCGGATTTGGAAGACTGATTCCCAATGACCCGAGTTTTTCTTCAATCATGATTGCACCGTATTTTGATCTGATGTATATCTAGTTTGCACTTATTTTGATCTGAGTCCGCTCACCCTTGGCAGAATTATTTTGGTATACTGTCCTAGTTTTGTATCCTTGTTTTTGAAGACAGCCGTCCAAGACAGAGACCCATGGTAACGAGTGCCCACTGTTTAGTTTTGATTCAATTGTGATGTTTCTTGTGTTGGCCTCAAAATTGACATGCCCCGAGCATGTAATTTGCATTACAGCGTCCATTATCTCAATTATGTCATCAAGTGTTTTAGATTTGAGCGATATTCCGTTCTTTTCTAACAGCGTGAACATGTCGGCTTCGGGCTTTTTTGATATCATTGCAGAGTTTAGGATGAATGGCAGGCCAGTCTCATTTACTGTTTTTATAATCTTGTAAATTTCTTGTGCTTCTGCCTTTGTCATGTCTGCTAGAACCTTGGTCTTGGTTGCATTCCTCCAGATGTTTGCAAATATCTTTTCTTGATTCACACCTAGTATCTCAGTAGATGAAAATATTGCCCCCTTGCCGTTGTTGTTGTCTATCATTAATAGTTCGGTCTCATCAAAGATAAAGCAGTTTTGTGTAATCTCTGATGCCCTAATCTCTGCCCCGTCAGGAATAGTTCGGTATGACTCGGAACAGATTTGTGTAGGTGATATCAGGATTTTGACATCTAGGTTTCTGCGTAGGACTGATAAGAACTGCTCCTTGCATTCTGCTAGCAGTCCAAGACCCCATTGGTCTGCCATTATCTTAATTGATGCTTTTGAGCCCTCAATCATCATCTGAAGTTGGGACAAGACATTGTTTGCGCTCAGATAAAAGTATCTCTTCTCCTCAGACCCCCTTGATCTTCGGCTCTCCTCACTTGCCTTTTTTAGGTTTGAGACCAGGGTGTTCATTGCGTTTACCTTGTTTATCTGCTCATGAATTATTCCATCAAATGCATCCTCAGGGGCGATAGCAGTACACATTATGGGTTTGCTCTTTGAGATGATGGCCAGTTTCTTTGTTTCTAGTTTTAGCAGTGTCGGATAGATTTTTGTTCTTGGGATTTCAGAGTAATATGCCAGATCACTTGCAGAGACATTACCCCTTGCAATCAGGGACACGTATGCTTTTGCCTCATACTGGCTTAGGCCAAACTCCTCAAGGCTGACAGTCAAAACATGCTCATTTACCATAGATTATCCTTGATTTGTTATTAGGTAAAATCAAGAGCTAAATTCCTTTACACAAACACTCAAAAAAAATCCAAATTGTATCTGCAGACAGGTGTAACTGTGGTTACTAAATTAATTGTTACACTGCTCTCAAATACAAAATAACACATTGAATCTACATGTTGCTAAGACACGGTACCGCTCCTCAAGTGAGCAAAGACATAACCCATTCAGTAACCATTGTTCCTAGATTAAAATACTCTGTGAATTTGCTTGATGATATTATTTCCATTTTAGAATGCAGACGTGCCAAATTAAGAGAGACAAACTGCAAACTAGATGATTGGGACAAATCAGACAAGACTGCAACTGACTCGTTGAATATGGAATATAGTGTGAGTTTCTCTTTGGAGGTTTTGTCACTAGTAAAGCAGAGCATGAGACACATATCAGATGTCAGTAGCATCCCCAAGGTTCTGCCCTCGTCTATCCCAATGTTAAGAACTGTCAGTGCACAGTTGTTTGTTATAATGCCAGAATGCAGTCAGAGACTCTCAGAACTGTCTGTCCATCTAGGCAGCATTGTGCTTGATTCTGCCGTACTTGCAACTGCAAGCTTTGATTTTAGCCAGTCAAATACAGAATCATCATATTTGCTTAATAAAGTAAAATTGATTGTCAACTCGAAATTAAATAAGCAGTATCCTAATCTTGATTTTTTTAGACCACACAACACATGTTAGGCACAAAACGAGACTTTGCAAAGGACATGAACCGCATAAAGTCAATAACTGCAAAGATTGACAAGAGACTCTCAGAAACAAGCCATGATAATGCCCAGATTGACAATCTCACTTTAGATGAGCTCATGGATTTGAGCAAGATGGTCAGAATTGCTGATTTTATGATGTGCAAGCATGCTGACAAAAAAGAGTTGCACGCCATTCTAAAGCATTTTACCTCGATAATTACAGATACTGCGGCATCTCTAGAGGATTTAGACGATGAGGTATCAGAACTGATAATATCTGCCGAAGACTCGATTAACAAGGTAAAAGACATGCATGGTAATATCACAGCAAGGTCTGATTTTAAGAAAAAGTATCGTGACGGACCAGACTATAATGAGCACGAAACAAGTGCAATTAATTTAACCAATTTTGTGACAGAGATTAACACCGTATAATAGCAATAAAAATACCAAGCAGAGTCCATACAGGTATAAAGATATGAGTTTAGCACCACAAGAATTAGAAAATACAGCAAGTAGCCACGCCTCAGAGGCCATAAAGTTTGATTCTCAGGGAGCCCGTGGCATGGCAATCACCCATTATCAACAGGCAATAGATTCGCTTGTAAAGTTGTTACAGCTGTATCCCAACAGCAAGTTAAATCAGATATACAAAGAGAGGTGTAACTCGTACCATACCAGAATAGGTGCACTACAGCAGTCACATGGCATAGAGCCTGCAGTAGACCCAAAGGCAACAGACGACGAGCAAAAAAAATCTGTCCAGAGACAAGAAAATGAAAATGACTTTGAAGAACTAGTGATGAAAGAGAAACCAGATGTTACATGGGATCAAGTCATAGGTCTAGATGAGGCAAAGAATGCACTGCGAGAGTCTATTGTATATCCCACCAAAAGACCAGACCTGTTTCCGCTAGGATGGCCAAAGGGAATGCTCCTGTATGGTCCACCCGGCACAGGAAAGACTATGCTTGCAGCAGCTACTGCAAACGAGATGGACGGTTATTTCATAAATGTAGATGCATCATCTATGATGAGCAAGTGGCTCGGTGAGGCAGAAAAAAATGTTTCAAAGTTATTTACAATGGCAAGGCAGTATGCCGAGAAAGAAGGCAAGCCGGTAATATTATTTGTAGATGAGGTAGATTCCCTGCTAGGTTCCAGAGATAGCGAGGTGGGGGGAGAAGTTAGAACACGGAACCAGTTTCTAACAGAGATGGACGGAGTCAATGGAAAGGGAAAGAATTTGATGTTGTACATTATCGGGGCAACAAACAAGCCATGGAGTCTTGACTGGCCTTTTCTTAGACGATTCCAAAAGAGAATCTATGTATCATTGCCCACACAGGCTGCAAGAGAGAATCTGTTTGACCAATATACCGCCCCGCTAAGAAAAACCATCGGCGTAAACAGCAAAGAGCTTGCAAAACTCTTTGATGGGTATAGTGCAAGTGATATCAAAGATGTGTGCCAGGCAGCACAGATAAAGACAGTTCATGAGATCTTTAATTCTACTGATTACCACGAACCAGTAGACGGTGAGGAGCCAGTTCAGCCAAGGGAGCTTGACACTGCTGACTTTGAGCACATCATGGAGAGAAGAAAACCAAGCGTCTCAACTGAGATGATTCGTGCTTATCACAAGTGGAGCGAAGAGTTCCAAGCACTCTGAGTGATATTGCGATCAGTTTTTTGAATAATACGCATAAAACTTAAATTCACAACAACTCGGACTTTACGAGGGTAACAATTACTACAAAGAAATCAGAGCATGCAGGAAAGTTTGGAGCACTAGTCTTTGATGATGGTACAGTCTTGAAAGGCCAAGGTTTTGGCCACTCTACAACAGTGTTTGGAGAGATTGTCTTTAATACCGGAATGGTCGGATATGCAGAAACTCTCACAGACCCGTCATATAACGGCCAGATTCTCACCCTGACATACCCACTAGTAGGAAACTATGGTGTTCCAGATCCGTCAGTTACAGACGAGGATGGGATCTCAAAGTTCTTTGAATCAGACAAGATGCAGATTCGTGGCCTAGTTATCCACGAGTTGTCATTAACTGCAAGCCACTGGAATCTCTCAATGACACTTGATGAATGGATGGACAAGGAAAAAGTGCCAGGAATCTCAGGTGTGGATACCCGTGAGTTGACAAAAAAGCTTCGTGCCGGAGGCGTGATGATGGCGGCGCTTGCAGTCTCGGATACAGAGATAGATGCCGAGTCTCTCAAAGAACAGCTGGGGTCTGCCAAAGATTATACCTCACAGCAGTTCATGGATGCAGTCTCTACAAAGGAGGTACGAGTCTATGGCAGTGACAAAAAGTCCATAGTCGTAATTGATACTGGTGCCAAGAACGCAATACTGAGAAATATTCGTGAGATAGGATATAACGTAATCCTTGTTCCATGGAATATGCCATATGAGAAAATAATGTCATATAATCCCAAAGGAGTCGTGTTAAGCAGTGGTCCTGGAGACCCGCGCAAATGTCCAGATACCATAGATACTGCCAGAGAATTGATAAAGAGTAACATTCCCACACTTGGCATATGTTTGGGCGCGCAGATAATTGGAATTGCAGGCAATGCTGAGACCTACAAGCTAAAGTACGGACACAGAGGACAGAACAAGCCTTGCATCAACTTGGAGAATAATCAGGTATATGTTACTAGTCAGAATCATGGATACGGGATAACACCTGAATCAATTGCAGGGTCTGATTTCAAATTATGGTTTACAAACGCAGATGACAAGACAGTCGAAGGCATAAAACACAAGAGACAGAACTGTGTTGCTGTGCAGTTTCATCCAGAAGCCGCGCCGGGTCCTTTTGATTGCAAGTTCATCTTTGAGGAACTCAGACACCTTATGGAGGAGGGAGCAGCTGCCAAGAAATGAGTCGTTAAATAAAATTCTTGTACTTGGAAGTGGGGCCATTAAAATCGGAGAAGCCGGCGAGAGTCGCCAAAAACGACCGCTAATTTGACTACTCCGGAAGCCAATGCCTCAAGGCAATACATGAAGACGGACTAGCTAGTGTCCTAATCAATCCAAACATTGCCACAATCCAGACAGATACTAGGTTTGCAGATCAAGTGTATCTGCTTCCAGTAAATACAGAGTACGTGGAATCCATTATCGAAAAAGAGAGACCTGACGGCATCATGCTAGCATATGGCGGACAGACAGCACTAAACTGCGGTGTCAGTTTGGCAGATGCCGGCATTCTCAAAAAATATGGTGTCAACGTACTTGGAACTCAGATAGAGGGCATTCAAAAGACAGAGGACAGACAGCTCTTCAAAGATTCTATGAAGGCATCAGGGGTTCCTGTCTTAAAGAGCCAGACTGTCAATAATTTCGAGGATGCCAAAAAGGCGGCATCTGAGCTAGACTATCCTGTAATCATACGGGTGGCATACACACTTGGGGGCCGGGGCGGGGGTGTGGCATACAATGAGATCGAACTGCATGAGATAGTCGAGCGTGGCCTCAAGGCAAGTCTGGTCAAACAGGTTCTAGTAGAGGAGTACATTGGACACTGGAAGCAGATAGAGTATGAGGTAATGCAAGACTATGATGGAAATAACATAATTGTTTGTAACATGGAGAATATTCTCTCCATGAAGGCACATACCGGGGATAATATCGTAGTTGC
>DAXZ01000036.1:12574-13006 GCA_002506665.1 Nitrosopumilus sp. UBA526
GGGCTTGGATATAATTTGTCAGAGCTTGTCAACAAGATTACAAAGAACACTACTGCGTGTTTTGAACCCGCACTTGACTACATAGTATGCAAGCATCCTAGATGGGATTTTGACAAGTTTGAGCTGGTAAACAGGCAGCTTGGGCCTACAATGAAATCAGTCGGAGAGGTGATGGGGATTGGCAGAACATTTGAAGAGTCATTTCAAAAGGCAATCCGAATGCTGGACATTGGAAATGACGGACTGGTCTTGAATCGGGTAGATGCTAGGACATACACAGAAGAGGAGATCGAGTACAAGCTGTCACACCATGATGACCATATCATGTACAATATTGCAATTGCGCTAAAGATGGGGATTTCAGTTGAACGTATCTACAAGCTATCCACTGTTGATCCGTGGTTTGTAGAAAAGATACGAAACATTGTAAAT
>DAXZ01000036.1:13198-18290 GCA_002506665.1 Nitrosopumilus sp. UBA526
AGTGTCGAGTTTGACTGGGGTACAGTCAACATGGTCTGGGGCCTTCAGGAGAATGGCGAAAAAAATGTATCGGTGGTCAACTGCAATCCAGAGACTGTCTCAACTGACTATGACATTTGTGCAAGGCTGTACTTTGAAGAGTTGACCCAAGAGAGAATTCTAGACATTACAGAGTTTGAAGACTCGAAAGGAATCATTACCTGTGTTGGTGGACAGACTGCAAATAATCTGACACTGGGTCTTGCGCGACACGGCGTAAACATTCTTGGAACAAGTGCAGAGGATGTGGACAGGGCAGAGGACCGCTCAAAGTTTAGTGCCGAGCTTGACAAGCTGCATATTCAGCAGCCCCGATGGCAGGCATTCTCAAAGATGAATGAGGCAAAGACATTTGCCCAGCAAGTAGAGTTTCCTGTAATTGTAAGGCCATCATATGTTTTATCAGGTGCCGCCATGAAGGTTGTCTGGTCTCAGGGTGAGCTAAAGACATATCTCAAAGAAGCAACAGACATGTCCCCTGACCATCCGGTAGTTATCTCCAAATTCATGCTAAACTCCCTTGAAGTAGATGTTGACGGCGTCAGTGATGGCAAGCAGGTTATAATTGGTGCAATAGTTGAGCATATTGACAGTGCGGGGGTTCACTCGGGGGATGCCATGATGGTGATTCCGCCCTGGCGTCTAAGTAATAAAATAATTGAGACAATAAATGAATATACAAAAAAGATTGCGTTGACATTTAACATCAGGGGGCCGTTTAACTTGCAGTTTTTAGTACATGATGATCATCTCTATGTCATAGAACTAAATATCAGGGCATCTCGTTCCATGCCGTTTGTATCAAAGCTGGTCAAGACAAACCTCATCTCCCTTGCATCAAAGGCAATTTTGGGCAAGCCATTACCCAAGATACCTGAGAATAAATGGCAAAAGATTCACAACTATGGAATCAAGGTTCCACAGTTTTCATTTATGCAGCTAGAAGGGGCCGACATTGCACTAGGCGTTGAGATGCAGTCAACTGGGGAGGCGGCATGTTTTGGAAACAGTTTCTATGATGCACTATCAAAGGGATTAACATCCGTAGGGTATAACCTGCCTGACAGAGGTTCTGCACTTGTAACTGTCGGGGGAGCTCAGAACAAGGCAAAGCTTGTTGCAACTATTGCTAAACTAAAGCATCTAGGATTTGATATTTTAGCAACAGAGCATACTGCAGAGTTCTTTGAAGAAAAGATTGGCAAAGTCAAAATAGTTCACAAGATCTCAGAGCCTGAAAGAAAGCCAAATATTTCGGATCTGCTCTATGAGAGAAAGATTGACTTTATCATAAATATTCCAAGTACGTCTACACTGGAAAAGTATGTAGGGATGCTTGATGATGAATATCAGATCAGACGAAAGTCACTAGAGCTTGGGATTCCTGTGCTTACCACCATAGAGCTTGCAGATTCGTTTGTCAAGACACTAGAATGGTTGCGAGATAACAAGACCACAAAGGATCCAATTGAGCCGTATGACAAGTATGAATGAAACTAGATCACCTGTCTAATGTTTGATTCGTTTCCAATAATGGCGCCATCAAGTGTGATTATTTTTGCATCTGAGATATCTTTGATCTTGTTAATGATAGGAGAGATTGACTTTGTGTAATGTCTCTTGTGGGTTGTGTAGAGATACTTGTTAAAGGATGGAACTATGGTTATTTCAATGGTTCCGGTCTGGTCTGGAAAGATGTTCTTTTTTTCTGTTTTTAACAAAACCCATACTCTTTGGCCATTGATTATAGAATCTTTTTGAAAGAATACCGGATGGAGATGGCCCATTATTATCTTATCCACATAGCCAAAGTTTTTTGGTGGCATGGTGTGGCCATGTGTCAAAAGAACATTCTCCTCAATCATTCCCACAGAGCTTATCATTGTAATGTTGCCTGGTGTCAGTCTCTGAATATTTGCATCATGGTTTCCAGGAACTAGTGTTACGTCACATTTTTCACTTATTTTTTTGAAAAACAGTGGAACATCCTCCCATTCGTACTTTGAGATACTCTTGATAGTTGACTTTACATCACCTAGCAGGACTATGGAATCAGGTTTTTCAGAGTCAATTATCTCAGCTAGTTCCCGGATAGATTCTCCCGTAGTTGAATTCTTGCCTATAAAGATCTCATTTGTTGCCATGCTACTTTCAAATCCTATGTGAATATCAGTGACTATGAGACTCTTTGTTTTACCCTCTAGTATCAGGGCAGGCTTTGAGGGAACCATTCTAATTTGTAACATCAAAGTTATACTGTAGATATATCATTAAACCGTTATGAACAAGGACAAAATTCAGTCAATAGTATCAGAAGGAAGGGTTAAACTGCATATTTTTGAGCCTACACAGAGAAAGATTTGGACTGTGGTTGGAAAGGCAGGAGAGCACTGGATTGATCCAGATAGTAACTATTGTTCATGTCCTGGATTTTATTTTGGCAAGATAAACGGCAGAGGTACGTGCTATCATCTCGAGTCAGCACAGGTTGCCAGAGACACAGATAGTGTAGAAAAAATAGTTTTTTCTGATGACGAGTTTCCAGCATTTCTTGCAGGACTAGTATCTGATTTATAGAACCTGTCGAATATGTTAATAACAAGAGCGCATTTACAAAGATATGGATGATGATAGACAGAATCAGGAGATAGAAAAGATTGCAAACCTCATGGTTCATGATGATCTCTCACCGGATGAACAAGACATTGCAAAACTAGAGAAATACAAGAATCAGATCAAAAAAGACTGTGGCCTTGATGATGAAAAGGCAATGAAGATGGTCTATGAGACACTGCTTTATAGAAAATTAAAAAATTCTGATTCGGGAGATGTTTTAGAAAAAGGAAACGAGTTTGGAGCCGGATTCAGCTAAAGGTATTCACACCAAAGGTATGCTATCTATATCGTCTTTTGAGACTCCTTTCCAGAGACCAATCATGCCTTCAGGTTCAACGTCTTGGATTTTGGTGATTTGTTGAATCTTTATGTGATCCGGGTTTGGAGGCATCCATAACATTGCCATATAGTCACCTACGGCGCCGACTTTGGTTGGCAATGCCATGATGATTCGGTCTTTTGCAAATCCCTTTGCTACTAACGCATCTGTTGCTTTCTCTTTGAGGTCCATCTTTCCATGTAGGAACAAATAGACATCTTTCTGAGTGTCAATTTCTGCCATGAACCTGCTTGGTATTTTAAGCTAAATCAACCTTTCCCGATCCAATGACTTCAAAAAGGGTTTAAATTAGAACCGGCAAGATTCTCAACTGTGAAGATCGTCACAGTTGGCAACAGATCCTTTGTAACTAGTTTCCAGCTGGCAGGCATTCCAGGAAAGATTTCCAAAGACCCACAAAATGCACTAAAGGAGATAAAGACACTGACAGGTGACTCTGATGTGGGGCTTATACTAGTCAGTGATGATATTACAGAGTCCATAGATGACGAGCTGACAGCACTACGGGCGGAAAAGTCTACACTGGTGTTTGCATTGCCGGCGGCCGGCAGTAAGAAAGTCGATGTAGATTACAGGGTAATGCTAAAAAAGATTCTTGGCGTATAATCTACTTATAATCAGGCTTTTAATCTCACACCATGAAGACGGCATTTGTCAAAGGGGCGTCTGTCATATCAGTTGATGAGACAGAACACCCAGAGTTAGAATCAGGGGATATCCTAGTGCAGATGCAAGCTTGTGGGATTTGTGGTTCTGACCTAGAAAAGGTCTTTGGCAAGTACGGCCAGCCATCAATGCGTTTGGGTCACGAACCGTCTGGAATAATTTTAGATGTTGGTTCTGATGTGATAGAATTTAAAAAAGGAGACAGAGTGTTTACCCATCATCATGTTCCCTGTTATGACTGTTATCTTTGCAATCATGGAGACGAGACAATGTGTAAAAAGTATCATGAGACAAATCTTGCGCCCTGTGGTCTGTCAGAAAAATATGTTGTTCCCTCATGGAATGTATCTCATGGCGGAGTATTAAAAATATCAGATTCACTTAGTTATGAAAGAGCTGCAATGATTGAGCCGCTGGCATGCTGCGTCAGGGCATGGTCAAAGTTTGGTTATCGCAAGGGTGACTCTGTTGCAGTTTTTGGCATAGGCCCCACAGGAATGATGCATGTAATGCTTGCACATACAAAAGAGTTCTCAAAGATTTTCTGCCTTGATGTAAATGACTTTCGATTAGACTTTGCAAGAAAATTCAACATTACTAAGTCAATTTTATCCACAGATAGGAATAGAAAGCAAAAGATTTTGGATGGTACTAGCAGTCTAGGCGTAGATGTGGCAATAGTTGCAACAAGCAGTCTTGAGGCCCTAGATGATGCAATAGATGTGGTGCGAAAGGGGGGTACCGTGATGATGTTTGGAGTACCCCCAAGTGGAGCAAAATTGAATTTGGATATGAGTAGAATTTATCAAAAGGAGATTACCCTAGTTACTAGTTATGCCGCATCAGATGCAGACACGAGAGAAGCGCTGCGCCTAATAGAATCCTCCCAGATAGATGTCAAGAGGCTAATCACCCACACATATACAATCTCAGAATCTCAAAAGGCATTTGAACACGCACGTAGTGGCAGAGATGCAATGAAGATAATCATTACAAGATAGTGGGGTAGGAATGAATTTGAGATTTAGATGTTTAATTAAAATCCAAATAATTTGAACATCAAAGTGTGATAAACTGCGTAAACTAATGAAGAACGGGTCTCCTAGGCCTTTGTGACAAGTTATTGGATGGTACATGATACGAGTCTAGATCTTGTTTCATCATGTGAACTAATTCAAGTTATGATACTGACTATTTTTCTAGCAGGTTTGCAAAAAAAAGAGATTAATATTGGAAGCAGATATTCTCAATATATGGAAAATACAGACAAGGTCACACATGATGCTACCGAGATTGTAAAATTCACAAGTTCAGGATTTGTTGTAGATGTGAATAGTATGATTAAGAGCAGGCAGTATACATTTTCATTTGTAGATTCAAAATATTTGATTTGGAAGAATGACTCGGGCGAACTTGTACTAAAGGAAATAC
>DAXZ01000036.1:18365-18649 GCA_002506665.1 Nitrosopumilus sp. UBA526
CCAATATCTCGGGTTTTGATGCCAGACTTTACTAGATCAAAGATTGTGGATTCTAGTCTTTGTCCCACACTGATACATTTCGAGTCGTTATGTTTCCGGCCAAGCCAGTCAAGCATCATCTTGATGGATAACAGGAGGGACGAGGGGTTTGCAATGTTTTTTCCTGCAATATCAAATGCCGCACCATGAACTGGTTCAAATAATGCAAAGTCATCACCAATGTTGGCCGCCGGTGCCATTCCTAGACCACCTACTACTTGGGAGGATTCATCAGACAATATATC
>DAXZ01000036.1:18751-24379 GCA_002506665.1 Nitrosopumilus sp. UBA526
CATGTCACTTTTTTTGCAGAGTCACGCTGCATGGCAGTCTCAAATGCATACTTTGCAATTCTCTTAGAGGCGCCCTCAGATATTATTCTCAAGGCAACTGCAGAATCGCCCAAGGAAAATTCATGTCCCGCATAGAGATCTTCGGTATTTTCCCGGACTATTACCATGTCAATGTCATCACGTAGTGCCGGCATGTGAGGGTATGATTTTGAAGGCCGGATGTTGGCATAAAGATCAAGCATTCTCCTCAACACCACGATAACATGAGATGCACTCTCACCTACTGGTGCCTTTATGCAAGCATCAGAGTGTCTTATTGCATTGACTGTCTCATCAGGAAGCGCGTGTCCGGTCTCAGATAATGCCCGGTCTCCTGCAGACAGTGGCGTGATGTTAAACTTTAATTCAAGCTTGTCATGAATGGCATTTAATACAGAGACTGCAGATTCAGCTAGTTCAGGGCCTATGCCATCACCGGTGATTAATGATATTTTATACATGAGAATAATCACATTAACTGGAATTTTAGGATTTAGTTGTCGGTTTTTCGTCGAGCATCTTTTTGAGCATAATTTGGTTAATCCCGTCAATTACTGCCCGAACACTAGTCGTAACAATGTCCTTGCCAACTGATTTTGAAGAGACCTTGTTTCCTTGTGCATCCTCCACACTAGTTGTCACCTCACAGAGTGAAGTAGAACCCCCGGTAATTGACGCTAGTCTGTAATCTGTGATTTTGAGTTCCGATATTTTTCCTGTAATCTTTTGGATTGCATTTAATGCCGCATCTACAGGGCCAACCCCGTGGTCAGTTCCGATAAACTCTTTTCCGTCAATATTGAGTTTTACAAATGCATAAGGCATTGTCCCAATTCCTGTGGATACTGAGAACCCGGTCAGCTGGACGATTTTCTTGATTCCGCTGTCACCCATAACATCACTTGCAATTGATAAGAGCTCAACGTCTGTGATCTGTTTTCCTTGATCACCGAGCAGTTTTATCTTTTCAAGAATTTGTTGTGATTGCTCCTTTGTTGTCATTACACCAAACTCTTCAAGTATTGCATTCATTCCATGAATCCCGGCATGCTTTCCCACACGGAGCTGTCTTGTTCTGCCGACAAGTTCAGGGCTTATTGGTTCGTATGTCAAGGGGTTGTTTAGTACGCCATGAGTATGAATTCCAGCCTCGTGTCCAAACGCATTATCCCCCACTATGGCCTTGTTTGGTTGTACTTTGATGCCCACTATCTTTGAGACATATCTAGACGTATCATAGATTAGTTTGGATTTAATGTTAGTCTCGTACTTTGATTCATACGGCAAACATTGTAACGCCATCGAGAGTTCCTCTAGAGAGGCGTTTCCGGCACGTTCGCCAATTCCGTTAACTGTCACATGTGCACACGATGCTCCTGCATGTATTCCAGATAATGCATTTGCAACTGCTAGTCCAAAGTCATTGTGACAGTGAACACTTACAGGAAGCTTTGTTGCAGCGATTGTATCCCGGGTAATTTCTGCCATATATTCCGGAGTCGAATAACCAACGGTGTCAGGAATATCTACCCTGTCTGCCCCTGCCTTTGCGACCTCGCTAAATATCTGCTTTAGAAATTCCCTGTCGGTTCTTGTGGCATCTTCAGCAGAGAATTCGACTTGGAGTCCGCGTGATTTACCATACTCTACTGCCTCGACTGCCTTTTCTTGTGCCTGCTCTCTGCTCATCTTGAGTTTGTATTCTAGATGGATATCAGATGTTGCAATGAATGTGTGAATGTAGGTCAGCCCTGAATCAACTGCGGCGTCAATGTCGTGTTTGGTGGTTCTGGCAAGGCCTGCAATCTCACAGTCTAGTCCCTCATCTACGATCATCTTGACTCCCTTAAATTCACCCTCAGAGATAACAGGAAAGCCCGCCTCTATTGCATCAACTCCTACCTCGTCGAGTTTTTTTGCAATTCCAAGTTTTTGGTCAGGGGACAGCGAGACCCCGAGTGTCTGTTCCCCGTCCCGGAGTGTCGTGTCAAATATTCTGATATTCATGCCTTGCTCCTTTGCAATGCGGCAACGCCGGTTCGTGCAATATCAAGTATCCCAAAGGGCCTGACTAATTCCTTAAACGCCTTTATCTGTGCAGGGGCGGCAGTCAGTTCTATCATGATAGAGTCTTTCTTTACGTCATGAACCTTTGCGCCATACGCATTTGCAAGCTTGTTAATCTCCATGCTATCATTGGCATTACTGAGTCTTATCTTAAAAAGGCTGAGTTCACGGTATACGGTCTTGTGCTCATCAAGATGCTCGACTTTGACTGTATCAATCATCTTGTCAAGCTGTTTTACAATCTGATCAATTTGTCGTTTATCACCAAGTGTGGTAATGGTCATCTTGGAATAGTCAGGATTCTCAGTAACACCAACTGAGATACTGTCAATGTTAAAGTTTCTAGATCTAAAAAGATGCGTGACCTTGAACAAGATTCCGGGTTTGTTTTCAACGAGTAGAGATAAGATAGCCCACATAATCAATCACACTATGACGGTAAGATCATATCCTCAAGCGATGTTCCCGGAGCCACAAATGGCAATACATCTTCTTCGGGGTCAATAGGAATATCAATTACTGTTGCAACGTTGTTACCTAGTGCAGTCTTGATTGCAGAGTCAAGCTCGGCAATAGATTGTGCCCGAATTCCCTGAGCACCGTATGACTCGGCTAGCTTTACATAATCAGGGCAACCCTTCTGGTCTACTCCTATCATCCGTCTATTATAGAATGTTCGCTGCCATTGTGCCACCATACCCAATGAAGAATTATTCAAGATAAATACAATTACCGGAATATCCTCCAATACCGCAGTTGCAAGCGAGTTCTCAGTCATGCTAAAGCTTCCATCGCCTGCAATATCGACTACGGGTACATCAGGTTTTGCAACTTTGGCACCAATAGCTGCTGGAAACCCCCATCCCATGGTGCCAAGTCCTGTAGAACTAAAAAATGTGCCAGGCTGGATTACATCATAGAACAGTGATGCCCACATCTGATGCTGTCCTACCTCAGTAGTAACTATAGATTCTGCTGGCAAGAGTTCACGTAGCTTGCGCAAGACCTTAGCTGCTCCCATCTCGCCGGGATGTAGTTTCAGGTTCTCCTTCCAATACGCCTTTGTCTCCTTTACATGTCGTACCCATGGGGACTCGTCTGTCTTTTTGATTGCTTTTTGCAAAAGCAGTTTTACCATCACCCTTAGGTTGACTCGCACATCGCCTATAACTGCAATCTGTGCAGTCTGGTTTTTGCCAATCTCTGCAGGATCAACGTCCATGTGAATTATTTTTAATCTCTTCTCAAATGCCTCAAAGGTTCCAACTGACCTGTCAGAGAACCTAGTTCCAATGGCCAACACACAGTCGGCTTCTGTCATCATCTTGTTTGCCTCTGCATGACCGTGCATTCCAATGGGTCCTAATGACAAAGGGTGGGTTTCAGGAAATGCGCCCTTGCCCTTGAAGGTAGTTACTACCGGGAGCATGAGTGTTTCGGCAACTGCTTGTAATTCTGCAAATGCAGAAGATATGATTGTCCCGCCACCAGCTAGTATGATTGGTTTTTTAGCATAAAGTAGCATGTCTATTGCCTTTTCAACATTAACAATGTCAGGGTCGGCCCAAGGATGATATCCCTGAATCTTGAATTCGTCCTGAAATATCATCTCGGCCTCGTTTGTTTGTACGTCCTTTGGAATATCAATTAGTACAGGTCCCGGTCTTCCTGTCTCTGCAATAAAGAATCCTTTCTTGACAACCTCGGGAATCTCTTTGGCTGTTCTTGGCTGAAATGCATACTTTACAACTGGGTTTGCCATTCCAATTATGTCACTTTCCTGAAACGCATCTTTGCCAATCATTCCAACTGGCACTTGTCCCGTTACTGCAACCATTGGTGCAGAGTCTGCTTGTGCAGTTGCAATTCCAGTTAGGATATTAGTAGCGCCTGGGCCAGACGTGGCAAAACATACACCTGGCTTTCTGCTGACTCTGCCAAAACCGTCTGCCATATGAGCAGCTGACTGCTCATGTCGTGCCAAGATGTGTCGTATATTGCATCGGGCAAACTCGTCATACATTGGGAGGTTTGCGCCCCCGGGCAATCCAAACACCTGCTTGACGCCTTCTTTTTCCATGGCCGTCATCAGGGCTTTTGCGCCTGTCATATTTTGCATTTCATTCATCGAGTTTTTCTCCATAATTTTAATCTAAAAGTTTTAGTCACACTACAGAATAACGACAGTCAAGCCATTAGTTAGTTTTGTATCCAAAGTCAAAGAGACAACTAGTTAATAATTAATAAAGATTATCCGAGTTCTGTCATATGTTAGGCTGTAGGCATGACCCACCTAGATTCTCATTTAATGCATTGAACTTGGCACGTGTGTTCGAGTATCACATCTGTGTGGTCTAGGCACTAAGCTTTTTGTAGATCTCTTGATCCAAGTCTTTGGCAGATGTGGTTTATGCACTAGTTGTCAGATTTGGCAGGATTGTGAGCAAACTGCCATTAGAGAGAGAAACACATGGCATGGTATGAAGAACGATAAATTGAAAAAGAATATTCTAGATGATATTCCAGACATGGATATTCATTCTGATTTTGGATTGAATATTCAAAATATTGTATTCAGAACGCGTTCCATTAAACCAAATCCTTTCATCGTAAAACAACCAAAAATAATTCACAGATTGTAATTGTTATTATTGTTTAGAATCCGGAGCAACTGACGATCGAATATCTAATTCTTTAACTAGATTCTCCAATTTTGCAACTGAGTCTTTTTCTTGATCTGTTTTTTTATCAAATGTCTCTGCTAATTGGTCGACTTTGTCTTTAGGCAGTTTGATGATTCCGTTATTGCATATAACATATAGATCAGTTGCTTTACCTACTCCTTGGGCTTTTTCACTTTGACGTTTGGCCTCATAAGTCATTGCAACAACATGGTCTACATCTAATTTAGGATCATGATCATTTCCAATAAACGTAGATATTGCATAAAGAACACCAGACCCAATAGCACAACGCCCAACAGTATCATAAGATTCTACTCTGGCAGGATTATCAATTCTGTAAATATGTCCCCCACTTTCATCTACACCTGCAATTAAAATTGATACACCATAATCGTATTGATTCATAGATTGTGTCAAATTAGCAATAAGTTCTGGAGATAATGATCTGTTGGCTTTGTAAAAACTTTGTAAATTCAGACCAATTGGTGCTAGAATTTCTTGTTCTAATTTTGCGTTACGTGCATTAACATATGCTGTTTTTACTATCTCAGCAATGTGTTGAATAGGCATTGTGGTTTTACTTTGTTGAATCATGCAAAGTGCCTCGTCATATATGGGAACAAATCCTAATACGTTACCTGCCATAGACGCGACACAATTATCAGCTAATTTTACAGGGTTTGGCATATTTTGTTCAAACTCTGTGTTTGATATATTCACAGTAACTGTTCTATCTGATGTAACCACCACATGATTATCACTTGCCATACTAGCTATACAAATAGTCACAGTCAGACTGCCTCAACGAGCTTTATATCTTGGGGTTATTGTATAATCG
>DAXZ01000036.1:24422-25102 GCA_002506665.1 Nitrosopumilus sp. UBA526
TTTGCCGGTGTGTATTTTGTACCTGTTAATAATCCCGATAAACTCTGATCTAATACCTTTTGGATTAAATTCTCACTGCCCTCTAGATTACAATATGTGATAACGATACACAAGATTTAAACTGATATTTTCTGTATTCAAAGTTGACTGTGTTTGAGCGATAGTGATGAGATAATCAAGGTTATAGAGACACTATTTCAGGCAGGAATCACAAAGGACCTGTCTGCACTCAGAGGCATTCATCTAGATGACCCAAGATTTTCCAGTTTTAGTGATCTGCCACCATATGATCTAAAGGATTATCAGACAACCATAGAACTCGAAGAGTTGCGGTTTATCAGTATTTCAGACTATGCATACGAGATAAAGAATCCAAAGATTAGCTTGTACGGGGATGCGGCAGTAGTTGCCATGGAATTAATTCAGAAAGGAATGCTAGTAGACAACAAGGCATACACGGGCGAGTATATGACAATTACAGGCCGTGCAACATTTGTGCTGATAAGACAATCTGCATGGAAGATTGTACACATCCATCTATCAAAGATTGACTAGCTTGGATTTTGTCTCGTTGAGTGCGATCACTTTTTTCTAGATTCGTTGACTAGTTCATTGTACAAGTCAAAGGCACTGTTAACGTCTGCATTTCCATGAACAATTGCACTGACTGCCCTAATCAT
>DAXZ01000019.1:0-52531 GCA_002506665.1 Nitrosopumilus sp. UBA526
CAGTTGATGCCACTAACATTGATGGTATTACCGTATCATACGACCCACAAGGTGACCATAAAATTGCTATAGGCAATGCTGTACTGCCAGACTTTGTAGCAGAACCAGTTGAGAATATTTTGCGTCCCTAGGGCATCTAGTCCAAATTAGATCGTAATTTACGCACAAATATCAGATTTGAGGGAAATATGACAAATGGTATTTTTTTATATTTCTAGATATTCAATATTAAATATGGTGTCTGTTAACATAACTCCAAGTGAAGCCAAGTCTGTAACTCTTACACAATCTTCAGATAACCGTGATTTACAAACAATTATGGCAATGATTGTACCTTTGAAAGAAGGTAATCAGATAATAGAGTTTTAATCTATTATTGTTTCGGTGGTGTTATTGTTATGGGTGCGTGGTGATTTCAATGTTATAGATTCTATTACCGTTGGCATCAAACAACTTTGTTCTAGAAATTTTCGTGATGTTCAAATGTATTACTATGCGCGCCGTGTCGTCTAACAGATATTCATTTGCTTCGTATGCAATCATGCTGTATCTCACATCTTTTACACCAATATTTCCCTGAATTTGTTAAGGTGTATACTTTGTTTGATTTTTTGAGCCTTGTAATGACGGATCACACATGACTATAATTGAATTTGTGATACCAAATGCATGCTGCTTTTTATCTTCCTCCGTATGCCAAACCAATTCTAACATTACTCGTGTCTTGAGTTTAGTTCCATTACCTGGACTGTATTTGTTCCAAGATTCCTTGATTACCTCAAAATCTAAATATCTTCTAGTATCTAGCATCACTGTTTATGACGTTTTAATGGCATCAACTTATTCAAATCTACGTAATGTGACACAAGGAATCAATCATGTTAAACTGATTTTCAATATTTCTTGTCATCTATTCTGGCATAATCACGTTTAATGTCATTGTACTGACAACCCTTGAGAGTTTTCTAATTGTCGCAATAGCCTTCTCAAATCCGTCCTGGTCATCTGCATGCACCTCTGCAACTACATCATATGCCCCAAAGGTGAGATATGCATTGCTAATATCTGGCATCTGTCTTAGCTCGTCTACTATGTATTCCTCTGCTCCTAGGTCACAATTTAGTAAAATGAATCCTCTGTGCATTTACCTTGATACTGCTACAAAGTTCAAGCCTTTAAGTTTTAGTATCTGCTGCGTCCGCGGTAACCGTCCTTGTTGCTACCTCGGTCACTGTATCGTTTTTTGCCTCGATAATCCCCTTGGCCCCCCCGGCTTTTATCTGATCTTCCGTATCCTCCAGAACGGCCTCCTCTAGAATAGCCTGTCCTTGACTGCCCTCCATATCTCCTTGACGGGGTCTGTCTTTTTAGCGGGTCTGGAATTGAAATCTTGATTCCCATCTCCTGATTCAGATCTGTAAGAGGAACCTTGATCTGACGTTTGATTAAATTCCAATCTCCTACTGACGAATATGACACAAATGTTACAGCCTTGCCCTTGGCCCCGGCTCTTGCGGTCCTTCCAATTCTGTGAAAGTATACCAGCTCTTGGTTTGGAACATCATAGTTTATTACAAGACCCACTCTTGGAACATCTATCCCCCTTGATGCAACATCAGTTGCTACAAGAATCTCCGCCTTGCCACTTCTAAACTTGCCCATGGACTGCTCTCTTCTGTGCTGTGACATGTCCCCTTCGATGGCCACGGAATTGAACTTTTCTTGATGCAAAAACCTTGCAACATCTCTGGTTCTATACTTTGTAGAACAAAATACAATACACTGCCCCCTAGTTGCTTTTATGAAATCAATCAGATACTTGAATTTGTCTCTGTCTTTAATCACCAAATATGATTGGTCTATGCCTTCTCCACTTAGATCATCTGCATCTAGCAAGAACTGTTTTGGATTGGTCAGATAGTCCTCTGAGAGTCTTAGAATCTCAGTTGGCATCGTTGCTGAAAACAACGACATCACTCTCTTCTCTGGCGCCAGGTCCAAAATAAACTGAATATCATCAATGAATCCCATATCAAGCATGGTGTCTGCCTCATCTAAAACGATATGAGTAATATCTTTGAGCTCAATTGATCCTCGCTTGAGATGATCTATTAGTCTGCCCGGGGTTGCAACAATAATCTCAACTCCTTTCTGTAAATCATCTAGCTGAATTCCCATTCCCTGTCCACCATAAACTGTCGCAGTCCTGATTTTGGTGTATTTACCAAACTTTCTTATCTCTGCGCTTATCTGCATTGCAAGTTCTCTTGTGGGTGCCATGATTAACCCCTGAATTCCCTGTTTTGGCTTGATCTCTTGCAACATTGATAATGCAAACGCGGCAGTCTTTCCAGAACCCGTGTGAGCTTGTCCCACAACGTCTCTGCCTGCAAGCAGTACTGGTATTACTGCCTCTTGGATTGGAAAAGCTTCTGCAAAACCCAGATCTGATATTCCTTTTAGTATCTCATTACGCAGTCCTAATTCTTGAAATTTTATCATTTTGTTTTTTTCTCTTTGGCAATGACGAAAAAGCTCATCGCCTACTCGTCATTATTCTAGTTTTCTGCCTTGATAATGGTCTAATAAACGCTTGTTATTTTCTATGCCTCTAACTGGCTATCAATTATTCTCTCAAAGTTCTCAAATGGCTGGGCTCCTTTCAACACGACATATCCTATCTCGTCATTTCCTATAAAGAATCCCGGGGTTCCAGTAACATCATATCTTCTTCCATCATCTATGTCTCTTTGAATCTCTGCAACCTGTTCTCCATCTGTAAGACACAAGCTAAATGATTCTTGCTCTAGCTGCACCTCTGAGGCATACTGGACAAACATGGCTAGTGCACCTGTCGTATCTAGACTACTCCATTCGTTTTGTCTGTCAAACAATATGTCATGCATCCCTTTGAATCTGCCTTGATCATTTGCACATTCTGCTGCAACTGCTGCAGGCAATGCATTGGGATGGATGCTCTGAATTGGAAAGTCTCTAAAGACTAGTCTTACTTTGCCTTGCTCGACATACTCTTTGAGGATTGACGGCAGTGTCTGGGTATGGAATCTTGCACAGAATGGACACTGAAAGTCTGAAAACTCTATTATTGTGATTGGCGCGTCAGGGTCTCCTATTATGGGATCATCATCTGCTGAAATCTTGACTGGCATCTGTGCAGGCTGCCTGTCCTGTAATATCCGGAGCTCGAGTTTTGCTATTGCCTCATCAAGGTCTTCTCTAGATATTTGGTCTGAGCTTGGGTTTGCCATGTACGACCCTGCAAAAAAGGCCGCAACTCCGACTAGTATGATGACTCCTATAACTAGTCTATTGGGAGGGGTTTTCTTAATTGGGGCTATGTCTTGTTCTACTGGCTCGTCTGAACTCATCTTATATTTCATTCATAGTTTAGATTACTTAATTGTATTCATGATTTTAGGGGTAGGTAATGTACGAAAATGATTCTAAGAGCCAATGACGGGATCTGAACCCATGACCTGCTGATTACAAATCAGCTGCTCTACCGGGCTGAGCTACATTGGCACGAAGTACAATGAAATTTTTGAAGGTTTAAAGTGTTACCTGTAGTTCTACTCCAAGCCCCCCTGCCAGGGTTTACCGTCAGTTTATAATAATGCCATATCATGATGCCTGTTATGAGGTACATAGAACCTATCAGGGTCAAGGTTTTGATGATAATGTTCTATACTACCGGAGTAATAGGACTAGTCATTGGATTAACAGTTGCTCCTCCTACAACGACTGTAATGATCACATTCATGGGGGTTATCAACATTGGACTAGGGGCATTCTTTACTTTTCTCTATCTGACACAGACTAGAAAGGATCCCGATAAAAGAAAGAAGAAGAGAAAGACTGATTGAGATTCTCAATTAAGGTATAAATATTAACATTCTTTCAACAGTTCAGAAATGTTTGATTTGGTTGCAAAGAAACTATTCCTTACCAAAGGCAAGGGAGTGCATGAGGACAGACTGACTAGCTTTGAGTATGCGCTCAGAGATGCCGGCATTGCAGGAACAAATCTTGTCTTGATATCAAGCATATTTCCACCACACGCAAAACTAATCTCTAGGAGAGAAGGTCTGAAAAAAATCTTGCCGGGACAAATTCTATTTACCATTTATTCAAAGAATCAGACAAACGAGCCACACAGGCTGTGTTCTGCATCTGTGGGTATTGCACAACCAAAGGACAAGACACAATATGGATACTTGTCCGAGTATGAATCCTTTGGACAAAACAAAACTCAGGCAGGCGACTATGCCGAAGACATTGCAGCACAGATGCTTGCATCCTCTCTGGGAATTCCCTTTGATGTTGACAAGGCATGGAACGAAAAGAGACAGCAATGGTCAATCTCAGGTGAGATATACAACACTCGTAACATTACCCAAGCTAGTAAGGGTGACAAGGACGGCAAATGGACGACAGTCTTTGCAGCAGCTGTTTTACTATTTTGACTATCTCTTGAGATAAAATATCGCAGCTACTATGGCAACTATTGCTATTACAATCACAATTATTATTGATTCATCAAATTCCTGGCCTGCTTGCATCTCAGTACCGCCCAAGGAGAACTTTAATTCCTGACTGCTTACAGATGTCTTTTCACCAAAGATATACTTTGCTTGAATCAACTGTCCTTCCTGTGGGTCAAAGACCCATCCCTCTCTTGTAACATCAGTTGGAATCTCTTCATTATCTATTGTTTGTGTGGGAAGAATGTTTCCTCTCACCCCAGAGACCTTGGTATCTTCTGGAGACAAAACTATTACCTGAATAATTGAGTTTAGGGGATAGAATCCTGTAGCAAAGTACTCTGATCTAGCCAGATCATCGACTTTGAGAAATTCTAGTGGCGAAATCTCAGAGACTGATGACGCTTTATCTGGATAGTCTACTGATATCTGTAACTGCAAAAGTGACTGTGAGGCTGATGGAACCCATGAGAACGTCATGCTTGCATTCTCATCTGATGATATATTCTTGGCAACATTATAAAATCCCCCGCTATCTCTGATGATTTTGGGAAGTAGAATACCTGAGATCTTTTCATACATTGAACTAGTGTCTTCCATTGGTAACGTATACACAGCAGAAACCGTGCCCCTACCCGGAGTTATTCCTAGCACACTTGCATCACTACTGTGTATAAAGACTGAATGAAACTGTGCATCCGTGTCAAACATCTCATTGACTCTGTCAATGTATAGATTACCTGTCTCTTTTGTTGATTCTTGAATTGCAACTATTCCTGAATCGTTGGGGTCTCTTTTCACATTGATCATTACACATGACTCATTTGTTACTCCCAACACGCACGTGTCCTGATTTGTAAAGACTATGGATACTATCTGCGAATCCCCTCTGATCTCTTGGTCTAGCTCAGCTGGAATCTTTATCTCCAGTATACTGGTACTTTGTAGTGTGATCGAGGCTCTCACATTTTGTGATATGCTCTTGTCTATGATTATCTGTGCGGTCTCTTGAAATGTCGCATGACTGATCTCTTGTGAATATGCAAAACCTGTTGTAATCCCGACTAGGGCAATCAGCGCAAAGTAAACTGTCATCTTGTGCATATATGCCCCACTAAAGACGAAATTATTAAATTTACTCTTTTGTCTTTATGTGACTGGCGATCCTTATCTCGGACGAAATACTGCAACTAATATCTCTCATTATTTTTAGTATTTTATATGGCACTGATTCCATTTCTAGTTGATATCTTTTTACATCCAGTCATCCAGCTAGCTGCCATTCTAGGTGCCTTTGGGATCGGAGTATTTCAGGGAATAATCTTGGGCAGAGCAATTCTTGTAAGATTTCCACGTCTGCAAAACCACGTAAAGACAGTATCAATTAGCATGTTTGTCTTGTTTCTGATAAATGCACTCTTGAGTGTTCCACGGTTTGCGTCCCCTGACAAGATAAGCCTCTCAGGACTGCCGGCAAATGACGCCGGCGAGACCATAGCATTTCTCTTTCTAGTCTTTGGAACAAATACGGGGTTTCTAACAGTATTGGCAATCTCTGTTACTGTGATGAGTTTTGTCATACTGAAATTTACAAATCTTACGGGGATTACCCGAGTATTTGTCTTCTTTTTTAGCGCCCTCATACTGATACTTACTGCAGTAAGCAGATTCACCGATCTGACCCCTAGCACGTTTGAGGTGCTGCTATACTTTCTTTACCAGTTGGGAATCACCATTGGAATCCTGGTTGGCTCTATCCGAAAGATAAACCCAAAACCCAATTCAAACGTTTAAATCTAATAATTATAGCCTATGAATTGACATCGAATTCAAACCGTTTGGGGAACAAGCTGGCAGTCCATGCGTTGGGCTGTCAGCCCTTTAATTTAATGATGATAATGTATCTACCTGTTCTCTGACATAGTCAAATCCCTGCTGCCAAAACTTTGGACTCGTTATGTCAAACCCGTATTCTGATAAAAGTTTCTCTGGTTTTTTAGAACCGCCTGCCGCAAGAATGCTCATATATGTCGGAACAAAGTCCCTGCCCTCCTTTTTGTATCTCTGAAACAAGGACAGAGCAAGCAGGTTGCCAAAAGAGTATGCATAACAGTAAAACGGTGTATGATAAAAATGTGGAATACAGCTCCACTCTATTGCAAAGTCATCAGACAATCTTACTGAATCTCCAAACTGGATTTTGAGATTTTTCAGATATGTCTCTGATATCTCATCAACTATGGTTCCCTTTCCAATCTGTCTGTGGGCATTGACTTCAAAGATTGTAAAAAATGCCTGCCTCTGAATCGTAGCATACAAGTCATCTATCTTTCCAGATAACATTGTCCTCTTTTCGTCATCAGAAATCTTTTCAGCCAGGTTGTCGTACAATAACAGTTCTGAAAATGTTGATGCCGTCTCTGCTAGGGGCAACGGTGCATCTTGGACAAGAATTGATCTCCCTTGAGCTGCCTGGCTGTGAACGGCATGACCTAGCTCATGAGCTAGGGTAAAAACATCTCGTGACTTGCCTGTGAAATTTACTAGTACATATGGCGTAATCTTTGGAGCAAGGGTGCTGCAAAACGCCCCGTCCCGCTTACCATGCCTTAGTTCTGAATCAATATGGCCTTTATCAAAGACCTTTCTTGCGTACTCTTCTAGTGTCCCGCTGAATCTTCCCAGTGACTCAAAAACTAGTCTCACTGACCTGTCATACGAATAGTTTTTTTCCTTTATGTTTGCTACTGGTGCATACAGGTCGTATCTTCGCAGTCTCCTCACCTTTAGCATCTTTGCCTTTTGGACAAAAAATCTCTGAAAGACAGGCGAATTTTTTTTACAGATTCCAAGTAACGAATCTACGGTCTTGTCATCTATGTTATTTCCAATGTTTCTCATTGATATTGGAGACTTGTATCCTCGAATCTCAATACCCTCATCTCTCCAGTTGAGGACAATGTTCTGGTATATCTCCCCTGCCACTCCGCGGTTCTCTGAATATTTTGAGAGAATTGTCTTGTATGCAGTCTCCCTGATCCCGGGACTCGTGCTTCTGACATAGTTTGTGAGTTCCTCTCTTGTCATTATTCTAGTTTTATTTTTAATCTTCATCTTGTACTCGAAGGCATTTGTTATCTTGTCATACAACTTGACAAGTGCAGAAACTCCTGTTACGTCCAGTGTATTGATAATCCGCTCTTCGGGTTCACTTAGGGCATATCTTGCAAACAGTCTCTTGTGTGAGAGGTACTCTGTGATCTCTCCTGCATCTCTCATGAGTCTCTTTGCATTTTTTTCATCAATCTGTGTCTTCCACCATAAATCAAAGAACAGAATCCTGTTTGAAATCTCAGAGCCAAGCTTTGAGATCTTTGTCATCAGAGACGTTGCCTCATCTGACTGTGTATCTGCAGAATATGCCAGTGATGCATATCCTCCAATTTTGTTTATCTTCTCTGATATCTCCTCAATCTGGCAAAGAATATTTTTGAATTGTCTAGATGACATTTTTGGTTTCAATCTAGACTTTGTCTTTTCAAACTTTTTTGCCTGGCATTCTAGCTCCCGAATCTGTCTTTGAAACGCAGGACTCTTTGGGTCTTTTACCAACTCTGTCAGATCCCATCTGCCTAGCTGATATGATGGCATGTGAGATTGCTATTTTGTAACTATTAAAAAATGAATGCCAGTCCCTCTGCTTTGTCACATAATTCATTAAATCGTACTAAAACCAACGATATGATAATAATGCTAGATGGTGGCATATTACAGCCATGATGTGTAGGGGTGTACAATATCGCCAATTTTGTCCAAATAATATGTAAAACTTGGGAATTATACGACAAACTCACAGTCTCTGCTTGGAACTATCCCGTCTTCCCTGTATCGTGCCTGAGACTTTGAGTATGGTGGCAGGCGATACTCGGCATGCCTCCTAGGACAAAATCTCAAAATAAATCGGTTCATATAGTAAATCAACAGTACAATATTGGTATTACCTTTGGTTTTAGAGACTATCAACGCAGATTCAAAATGCGGCCGCTGTGGGCAAAACTCCATACTGACTGATAATGACACCGGGGAGAGGTTTTGTGGAAAGTGCGGTTATGTCATAACTGAGACATTGCAGGACTCGGGACCTGAATGGAGATCATTTTCAAAAGATGGCGGCACAGATCCTACTAGGACTGGAGCTCCTACATCACTTGCAATGCATGACAGAGGACTCTCAACAGTAATCAGTCCTACAAACAAAGACTCTTCAGGCAAACCACTGACTTCTACAATGAAGGGTACCATTGAAAGGCTAAGAACATGGGACAGCAGAAGCAAGGTTAATGCGTCTTCTGATAAAAATCTCAGACAAGCTCTAAGCGAACTCTCTACATTAAAAGATAAACTCTCACTGTCTGATGCAGTTATTGAAAAGGCATCATACATTTACAGAAAGGCATTGGAGAAGGGACTGGTAAAGGGCCGTTCTATCTCTGCATTGATTGCAGCATCTCTTTATGCTGCATGCAGGGACACTGAGACTCCTCGGACTCTGAAGGATGTCTCAGATGCAGGCAACATCAAGAAAAAAGATATTTCTAGATGTTATAGAATACTGCATCAGGAACTGGAGCTAAAGATGCCTGTTGTAGATCCAGTCCAGTGTGTTGCAAGAATTGCAAGTTCCATTGGAATCAGCGAAAAGACAAAACGATATGCCATCAAAGTACTCAAAGACGCCCAAGCTCATGAGGAATCTGCAGGAAAGGATCCTATGGGACTAGCTGCTGCTGCACTATACCTGTCTTGTGTAAAGATTGGTGAGGATCAAACCCAGTGTGATATAGCCGAAGCCGCCAATGTCACTGAGGTGACAATTAGAAATAGATACAAAGGCTTGAGACTAGACCAGAACATGGATGTGCCGGAGGTACCATAAGAGCATGACTCAGACAAAACCGGTGATTGCAATCGTTAATGTCGTGGCCTCTGCTACAGTTGAGCAACAACTTGATCTTGTGGATATCACCAAGAAATTTCCTGCAGTCGAGTATCATCCAGAACAGTTCCCCGGAGCTGTCTTTAGGCTCAAAAACCCAAAGACTGCAACACTGCTTTTTGGGTCAGGCAAGATGGTATGCACCGGTGCAAAATCCCAGGCGCTGGCAGAAACTGCTGTATTTGAAGTAGTTAGAATATTACGAAATGGCAAAATCAAGATCAAAAATGATCCCCTAGTCACCATTCAAAATATTGTATCGTCAATTAATCTCGGAGGCAAAGTCAACCTAGAGCAGGCTGCTAGAACCCTTCCACGAAGTATGTACGAGCCAGAACAGTTCCCAGGACTGATTCATAGGATGCTTGATCCAAAGACCGTGATTCTTGTCTTTGCATCAGGCAAGCTAGTCTGTGTTGGGGCAAAGCTTGAATCAGATGTCCACCGCTCTGTAAACCATATTCATGCCCTACTTGAAGAGAAGGATTTGATGGTATATGACTAGGTCTCTATAAAGTTAACACGTGTGCAAGAACTGAATCAACAGTGCTTTGTGGAATATTGTTTTCGAGAACTAGTTGTATTACAAATATGTCCTACTGCAATATAACTCAGAACTGGTACTATCACTGACAAAATACAAGGGCTATACTGGCACTAGAGAGGTATTTTGAATCACTTTGTAGATCTTTACAACATAGTCGCCATCAAAGACATTTACAAACTCTCCTGTATCTGAATCGAGGTTTCTTACTCTGAATTTGTATTCATAAGATCCGTCCCCGCTTGTATCTACTTGTGCAACATGGACTGGTTCTCCTCCCTTGTAAAACTGAATAATGACTGGATAACTCTCTGCAACATTAGATGCCTCACCTCTAACGATTCCCCATGGCAGTTTGTTCTCTTGAGGAACATTCATCACAGTTACTATCTCTTCCAAACTTAGGTTTTCATTGATTGGGGTAATTGTAATTTGGTTAGATTCTGCAGAAATGTCTCCAGGTATCATCATTATGCTAAACACTGTCATAATTGATGCAAACAGAATAATATTTGATTTTGTATGCATTTCAGTCTTTGTTTTTCACAGTTACTTAAAAGACTTGTTACTGATTTGTCATATTCGTTTCAAATTGTCTCAGTTGCCTGTATTGCGGCAAAATCTATGATAAGTCGATGCTATTCCTAACTAGTTTGTTTAATGACTCTAAATCAAAAACAATGTCTTTGCAAAAATACTCTACTTGCAGGTTTACCTTACATCCAATGTTATCACACGAGAGTCTAAAATCCCCCCTATACCCATATACTGGTTTACCCTTTGCATAGGCATATCCGATTTCAGCTGCTGTACCACTGTCTACATCAACACCGTCTAGTACTGCAACCATGATATCTGATTCATCTATCATGTCTTGATTGTGTTTTGCCACGGTCTGATTTATGGACTTCAATGCAGATACCCTACTTTTGTGGTCAGCTATGGTGTTTGCTGTTCTTATCTGCTTACCTACATCTTGTTCCCACGGATTCAAGACATCTAGTCCTATGTCTCTTAGTAGCGGAACCAACTTTTCCTTCATAAACAGATTTCCTGCCTCAGAAAAACCCAACGGACTAGCTAGATAACAATTAGTCATACTGTTGTAAATAACAACTCAAATTTTAATCAAGTGTATGTGCCTCAGCTTGCCTAATTGTATGTGTTCATTGCTAATTAGGAAGATAGATTAAACCTCAATTCTTTTTTTACCGTAATGCCAACTTTTATTGTTCATGTAATCATTGAGAACAAGCCGGGCATCAGTGATCCTGAAGGGGAGACAATTCTCAATGATCTAGTGCTAAAGGGAACCCACAAGACAGTCTCCAAAATCAAAACTGCAAAAATGTTAAAATTTACTATCAAAGAAAAAGACAAAAAAACCGCCCAGTTTACAGTCAAAGAGCTCTGCGATGATCTAAGAATATACAATCCCCTAGTAAGCAAAGTCACAGTTGATGTCTTTGAGGCAACAGTATAACCACAAGAAATATTGCAAGTTGACAGCTATGTGTTTGGTGTTTAAACAATGCAATTATTACATCTAGACTAGTTGTCTTGATAACATGCCATTAAGAAAAGTGAAACTGCTAAATGCAGAACAACAGATGCGCAAGTTACTTGCACTAAAAGCAAAATCAACACCTGAATAAAAATAATTTATGGCAAAAACCATTGAACGTGCCAAGAGATAAGGGATTGATTTATCTCTGAAATTGTCTTTAAATGTTGAACTTGACCAAAGTCAGATACAGAAAATTAACAGTTGGTCTAAAAGGCATCTATGATTTTAAATCCTTAAAAGAAAAATTTACAGAATCTCTAAACGTTCATGCATACAATGATCAAATTGGACAAACATGGGGGCTTGTTTGCAAAAACCATCTACCTTGGAATTCTCATCAGACGATAATTCCATTGCCAGGGTCTCAGAAAGAGACATCCTGATATCGCAGTTTATCTTTGGCAAGAGTAAATGCTGGATTGCACACCAAGACTATTAGAAATAGAGACACAGCTCTTTTTTTCTTAATATCAAAGGCAATATTCTAAACCCAAACGGTGACACCATATCGGGGAAATTTAGTATAAAAAGCTCACTGCCTTGTCGAGCCATGCCAACTCAGCCAAGAGCATTTTGTATAATGTCTTTTAACTCATGCCTGCCTGTTATATTTGGATTCCAATTAAATATCTCTGAATGTTAGAGCAGTTGTGAAAGTTGGCGTTATAGTCTTTCCTGGCAGTAACTGTGATCGTGACATGTATCATGTTCTAACTGACGTCTTTAATCTTGATGCACAATACTATTGGCATGACAAAGGCCTGCCAAAAAACATTGATGCCATAATTCTTCCAGGCGGGTTCTCATACGGTGACAGGCTCAGGGCAGGAGTCATTGCAGCTCACAGCCCAATTATCAAAGACGTACAAAAAATGGCAGAAAAAGGAATTCCGGTTCTAGGTGTATGCAACGGATTTCAAATTCTCACAGAATCAGGACTACTTCCCGGGGTTTTGCTCAAAAACAAGTCTCTTAATTTTATGTGCAAGTGGACAAGCTTGATTGTTGATAACAACACTACACCATTTACAAACCAGTTCAAGATAAATGACAGGATTCCAATTCCAATTGCAAACGGTGAGGGCAGATATTTTGTTGATGAGAACACTATGAAAAAATTAAAGAAAAAAAATCAAATCGTCTTTCGATATGACATGTCTGTAAACGGCTCATCTGACAGAATTGCCGGCGTGTGCAATGAGGATGGAAATGTTGTGGGCATGATGCCCCATCCTGAAAGAGCTGCAGAATCTGAGATCAATCCGACTGACAGCAGGCCATCCTCTCTTATCTTTGAATCTCTACTGGTAAAAATGGGTGTAAAGAATTGAGTCTCGAGTCCAGGGAACTCTCCGAACTAAAATCAAGGATTGGCAGGGATCCAACACCTACTGAATTGCAGATTGTAGCTGCTGAATGGTCTGAGCACTGCTCTTACAAATCCTCAAAAAAACACCTCAAGATGCTGCCAATGACCGGCAAGCTTGTGATCAACGAAAAGGGATATGACTCGGGTGTCTTGGATGTGGGTGATGGTTATGTAGTAACTGCTCACATTGAAAGTCATAACCATCCGTCAGCAGTAGAGCCGTATGGCGGTGCGGCAACCGGAGTTGGCGGTGTAATCAGAGATATCCTCTCTGCTGGCACTAGACCTATTGCAATCTTTGACGGGCTACGGTTTGGAGATATTGAAAAGGACCTGGAGGCTAGATGGCTCTTTAAAAATGTCGTAGCTGGGATTGCTGACTATGGAAACTGTTTGGGGATTCCAACCATAGGCGGTGAGGTCGAGTTTGACGAATGCTATGAAAACTATGCACTAGTAGATGTTGCGGCATTGGGCTTTGGCAAAAAAGAAGGTCTGATTAAAAACCATGCCAAAAAGGGCGACATAGTAGTGCTGTTGGGCGGTTCTACAGGACGAGACGGTATAGGTGGTTCCCAGTTTGCATCTGATGCTTTAGAGTCTGATAACCGTTCTGCGGTTCAAATTCCTGATCCATTCATCGAGAAATTAATCATTGAGGCAGTCTTGCAGGCAAGAAATGACAAGCTGATTCATGCAATGAAGGATCTTGGCGGAGGCGGTCTATCTTGTGCAATCTCTGAGATTGCAGATGCACTGGAAATTGGAATTGAGATGGACGTCGACCTGGTTCACACCCGTGAAGATAACCTGAGTCCTGACGAAATTATGATATCTGAATCCCAGGAAAGAATGTTAATCATAACAAGTAGAGCCAAGCTAAAGAAATTAGAGAAAATATGCAAGAGATTCCGTATCGGCTATTCTGTAATTGGACATGTGAAATCAGACAGCCAGATGCGTATAAAAAAAGGCAAAAGAACATTTGCTAGTCTACCGACTGACGTTGTGGCCAATGCAACCCTGCTTGATTTACCTGCTACGATGCCATCGTATCTACATACTATTGAAACTGAAAATAAACTCAGACCAATATCTGACTATACCAAAATTCTCACAAAGTTACTTGGATCACCCAACATTGCAAGCAAGATCTGGGTTTATGGACAGTATGATCACGAAGTCGGAATCCGGACTGTTATCAAACCCGGATGTGATGCATCTGTTCTTAGATTAGATAACGGGAAATTTCTTTCTGCAAAGATTGACGGCAATCCAAAGCACTGCTACATCAATCCCAGGCAAGGCGCGATTGGGTGCTTTGAGGAGGCATGCAGAAATGTTGTCTGTACCGGTGCAAAGCCAATAGGGATGCTTGATCACCTCCAATTTGGCAATCCAAATGATCCAGAAATCTTTTGGACCTTTCTTGAATCACTAAAAGGCCTGACTGATTTTGCCAAATATTTTAAAATTCCCTGCATTGGAGGCAAAGTCAGCCTGTACAATGAGACACATGCAGGCCCGATAAAGCCTACTCCGGTGATTGGCGTGATTGGTCTTGCTGAGAAAAAACCATCTGTTCCACAGACTATAACACAAGGAGACAATTTGATTATTGTTGGCAAGACCAAAGACGAGCTTGGCGGCTCTGAATTCTTTGAATATATTCACAAATTCATTGGAGGGAGGTGTCCTGTAGTTGACTTTGAGGATTCCAAGAAAAACATGAAATCTGTACTGAGCGCAATTAATAACAATCTTGCAAAGTCTGTACATGATTGCTCAAAAGGTGGATTGGCAGTGGCAGTATCTGAGCTATGCATGACAAATCAAATTGGCTGCAAGGTTTCTCTGGACAAAGTACCTGGCGACAAACTTTGTGCTGACAAAATATTATTCTCTGAGAGCCACTCTCGCTATCTCTTGACAACTGATAGTAAAAAACTCTCAAAACTTGTTGCTCTTTTAAAAAAGAACAAGGTATCATTCAAACACATTGGAAAATTTGGCAGTGACTCAATCCAATTTAACTGCAAAACAAAATCTATAATCAGCCTAAATGTTACAAAATCTCGCAAAATCTGGCTGCATTCTCTATCAAACCTAGTTCTCCACGGTAAACGAGCATCTCAGTGATGTCTTTGATGTGATACACACGATTCAACTAAATCTAAATTCTGGAGAGAATTTTTTTCTTTTTTTCTGCAAATTCCTTTTTTGTAATAATTCCAGCCTTTTGTAAATCCCCGAGCTTTTTTAACAAATCTAGATCCCGGTGGGGTGTATTTCTGAGTCTCTTTCCTGCTTTGAGGCCAGACTTTATGCTTGACTGTGTTCTCTTTTTTAGTCCCGAACTTAGGGTGCTGCCCCCCGATGCAATCTTTTCACTGATCTTGTAGCCTTTCTTTTTTGCATGTCTGATGATCTCATCATATTTCTCTCGTGTAACATCGCCGACTAGTTTACGCCTCTTTGCCATCACTCTTAACTGGTGGGTCTTTTTTCTAACAAGACGGGTCTGCAGCTTTAGGTCTTTGATAATCTCATCTTTTGTCTTGCGTTTGAACCGCCTGGTATATTCTTCAATTACAAGAACAGGAAATGGGCTATACTCTACATCAAGATAGTATTTGATTATTGTATCATCAGACAGTGTCTTTAGATATTCTCTGATGGATTTTTCAGACTTTAGTTCCATGGTTTTAACTCGATGACTAGTCATAAAAAGATTCAAGAATGTGGGGGTCTTGTCATACGTATTTGATATCATACTTGTGCTTTTTAGATGCTAATTTCCAACAGTTCTGCTATCACTTTCAACGGTGTTGAACAAAATACCGTTACTCTAAATTTATTTAATACAATTTTATTAGAACCGTACAATATGATGAATTTAACAATTTCATAGGCAGATTCGGGGCTAATTTTATAAAAGAGGTACCTGCATACAACAAGTGAGACAAATGGTAAAGATTCTTAAAAGAGCACCAATTAAAATCGGAAATATTGTTCGTTTATTTGGATTGTCAGATTTGCAATTATTAAAAACAACTAATGATAATTACGAACGACTCTCAGAATATCGTCTTCGTTCACTTGATGGTTATGACGATCTATATGAAGAAGAAATTAAAGACGTTCTAGAGTTTTGATCTAATCCAAAAAATTTAACTCGAATTATTAGTACTGATGAACTAATTGCTGATTTGAATAATTAGTTTTGTGGCATTTTGATATAATTTTGTAAAATCAGCTTGAACAAAATAGGCACGACCTAAACAAATACAATTTAACAATTTCATAGGAAAATTTGTGGCTAATTTTATAAAAGAGGCACCATACAATAAGTGAGGCAAATGGCACAAATTCTTACAAGAAACACTTAAACACAGATATTGTTCATTTATTTAGATTGACAGACTTTGAATTAAAAACAACTAGTGATAATTATGAACAACCCTCAGCCTCTCGTGTTGATTCACTTGGTGATTATGATGATCTGAGTGAAGAAGAAATTAAAGACGTTCTAGAGTTTAGATCTAATCCAAAAAATTTAACTCGATTTAATAGTGCTGATGAACTAATTGCTGATTTGAATAATTAGTTTTGTGGCATTTTGATATAATTTTGTAAAATCAGCTTGAACAAAATAGGTACGACCTAAACAATTACGACAGAACCAAAAAGGACTGATTTTTAACTTGGTATATCTAAACGGTTATAATATGAGATCATCGGATCTTCCCACAGAACTTGTGTTACTAGTAAATCGACATAAACGTGTAAAAATTCAGTGTTTATTAGCTGATGAGATGTTTCATAAATTAATAAAAAAAGAAGAACAGCATCCAGATTATAAAACTATTCAAATTAGTTCAAATCAATTTGATAATTTTATTTATACAGAATATAGCGTCATAAGCACTAAAACAAATAAAGAGTTGGGAAAATTTCGATCTTTACAAAATAAAGATGAGCTTTACATTATGAGCAGTGGTGATGCAGAGTTTTTTAATAGAACTGTTTTACAAATATTACAAAAATTATACCCCAAAGTTCTGTTTGCTTTTATTCATTCTAATGGGATTTATGAAATATTATCTGATTTTGAAACTGCCCAGAACATACAATTGAAGTATAAGAGTGCAATAAAAAAACAGTTGTTTGGATTTTCACCTAAAACTGAAAGAGAGTGGGAAGTTTACAAAAAAAATAGAGATTATCCTACTTTTCGTGAAGCATTTCAAGAAGCAAAAAATAATGATCTTTGGATTGACAATATCAAGATTTTTCATGGATCTAATGCCCAGCGACCTTCTATTCAATTTTCGATTTATAGAAAAGGACTAGTTTCTATGGACAAAGGCGTGTTTGATATATTGTTTACAAATGTCATATATCCCATTATGAAACGTAGCAAAGAAAGAAGAGAGCAATTTAGTCATCGTAGTAGAGAAGAACAACCTGACAAGAAACCCAAACCAATAATTGTAAAATTTAGAAAGAATGTTTTTGAAAAAAAAGAAACACGTGAAGAATTTTCTAAAATTTTGGAGAAATACACTCATTGTAATTACTCTATAATGCATAGTGGAAACTCTCATGTTTATTTATCGATATTGGATAAAAATGACAATTCATCATTTTCGGTCAGAACTTATGGTACAGATTCATTATTACTCATACCTCAGATTAAAACAACATCATTGGCATTAATGCGATTTTCAGAATTTCTGACATCTTCATTTTACGAAGGAGTAATTCAAGACTTTGAACAGGAAGCAAGACCCATCATCAGTTTGAGAGTGTAGAGACCAAATACCTCACGGATTGATTCTTACTATCAGACTGTGCTAATGTCCGTTGGACTAAAGGATATTTTTAATAATACTGAACCTTGTGTTTTTAAAGTAAATGAGCCAACCATGTATACTGAGACCAATGCGGTTACTCTAGATGTTATTTTTCAATGCGATAATGATAAAGTAGGTATTGTTTATCAGATCTTCAATCTTGTCTTTTTGTTCTAAAATTATTTTTAACAAAATTGACTCTTCCATGATCTTGGCGAAATGGTACTGGGATCTAAATCTTTTGGTTTAGGGACGAAGAGCTAGGGCACGACCTACACAAGTACTATTTCTTTACTTAGAGTTGGAGATCATAAATCCACTTGTGGTTCCGATTAATCTTATTCCTTAACCATATATCTCCTCTCTACAAAAGTGAATCCCAAGGCATCATGTATTATACCTGTAGCCCCTGTCGGTTCATGTCATACAAAATTATCCCGTGTATCCCTACCCCAAGATGCACGAATTTGTCTTAGAATCAAATACAGTCCCAGGCCCACACCTTGAATCATTCTCACCTGCAGGAGGTATCACAATATCTGAATCCTCTGGTTTGTCATCAAAATATTCCTGAGTATAACTTGTACCGATAACTATCAACACTAGGATAGGGATTGCAATAATGATGGACTTTATCAGAACAGACCGTGAGGAGCTAGTTGTTCTAGGTTTTGATTTAGACGCAGGCTTGGGATTTGAATCAACTTCAAACAATGATGTTCCACAGATCATGCAAAAATTAGCGCCTATCGGTGCCTTTCTCCCGCATTTCCAGCAATGTATGGTTTGTGTGTCTCCGGCTTCCTCCTCGGGGGTAATGCTATCGCCGGCAGTATGTCTGAGAATATATTTCTCTCTCAAACGTTTAAGGTAATTCTCATCAGTAACCCAGATTGAATTATTTTGTAGATATGCCTGTTTGATGTGCTCTAATCTGTATGGATCTCCAACACCGAGTTTCAGCAAGGCATTGACCTCATCTATCACATCCATACACTCACCCTAGCTCACATGTCATTAAATACTAGCTTGAGGAAACTGCAAACTAGGCAGAAATTACGAGTAAAAATATCCAAACCAGCCCCCCACTGCCGTGTGGTTCCAAACAGGACGAATGCTTTAATTTGGTTCTAAAGGTTCTTGATTCTAGTGAATTTTACAAACTTTGATCTTGATCAGTTGTTTTCTATGGGCGATGATTCAAACCCGCTAATTATGCTCATATGGATTCTTCCGATAATTCTCTTTGTATTTTATGGCCAGCAAATCCAGCTGCTTGTAACTTCGAGAGAGATAAAAAAAGGGATTAAAAAATTAGACGGTTTTAGAACAAAGTCCAGAACCGAGTTGATCAATTACATAAAGGACAACCTGAAAACAAGCGACGATCCTCTGAAAAAAATTGATAAATTCTTAGACTATTTTACAATCATGCCTGTTGATATGGATCCCAACGGAATTGTTGACAAAGTACGACACACGGTACGGTCTAGGGAGGATTATACCAGGGAACACATAAAATCATTATCTCCTCAAATAAGTGAGACTGAGCTAGACCGTGTCCAGACCCTGCTTGAGATTGCCTCATCATTGCAACTTATTTACAAAATTACCAATCACATGTTTTTGACTGCAAAAAAACAAAACAACTATCCGTTAATCCTGCCACTACAAATGATTCTTCCCTTTATTATGGAGCAGGCAGAAGCAATGAGTGAGGCAGTTCCTGTATTCAAGGCAGGCCAGCCCGTCGGTGATGGCATTGGCCCGATGGTTGTAGGAAAGATGATGCTAGAACTATCAAAGGAGACAGTCACATTTCAAACATCTCTTGCAAAAACCAGTTTTGAGAACAGAAATCTATTTCTTATCAAAGCTCAAGGCCCGGGCTCTACTGTGGGACGACCTGCAGACGCCTTGATGATGGTTGCATCTGAGAACAAGCTTGATGGAATAATAATGATTGATGCTGCACTAAAGATGGAAGGTGAGGACTCTGCATCCATAGCTCAAGGGTTTGGCGCAGCCATTGGCGGCATAGGTACAGAGAGATTCCAAATTGAGGCAATAGCTACAAGTAAAAACATACCCGTATTCTCTATTGTGATAAAACAATCAGTCATGGAAGCAATTACTCTGATGACCAAAGAGATCGCAGACACCGCCGATGATGTACGTTTACGCATCCATGAGATGATTCGTGAAAATACAGCCCCAGGGAATTCTGTGGCAATTATTGGAGTTGGAAATACCGCCGGAGTCCTGCAATGATATTCTCAAAGAAAAAAGTCATCACTGCCTATACTGTAGAGCAATGCATGAAATGCGGCATGCTTACAAAAAGAGGATTTGTCAAGGGCGATGTACTGTTTGCAGATATATCTGACTGCGGCGCTTGCAAAGGCAGAGTCAGGATTGCCAAGATATTTGGCGAGACTCTCACATAGCACTTGTTGTTACTGTCACCCCGTTCTCGTTTGGAATAAACGTGTGTTCTGCCTGTGCAACTCTCTGCTCATTGACCTCGACTAGGACAGGATATGCCTGTATTGCCTTTTTCTTTATCAGAATATCTAATAATTCCCTTGCCTTTTTTTCCTCCCACTCTTTTGTAATCCATCGCAATGCAAATGGCAACATGTTACAATTCTCCCAAACAAAGTCAAGCAGTCTGTCTGCTTCTTCATTTTTTGTCTTTTTTCGTGAATTTAGCGCAAAGATGTTTTTTATCTTACCATTTCTTACAAACCCCCCTCCCTGTTCTGTTGTCACAAACGGCTCACAGGCATAGGCAGAACCCTCTGAAAGCGAAAATCCCCCTATTGACCAAATGTTTGGAATTGATCTTCCCGCATGAATCGTATACTTGTCCAATGAATGGCCACTGAGGTTTGCAATGGGCTTGTATCCCCTCTTTTTTATTGTCGTCTCAATCGTCCTTCCAATATCACTTGCCTTGACTCCTGTTTTTATCATTGACATTGCATTTCCTAGTGCCTCTTCTGCTACTTGAACTAGTCCATCAAACTGGACATCATAACATACAGTTACTGCCGTATCTGCAATGTATCCGTCAATCTGTGCGCCAAGATCAATCTTTACCAGGTCTGTATCCTTGATGGTGATGGGATCATTTGGCTCTGCAGTATAGTGCGCTGCAACTTCGTTAATGCTTGTATTTACTGGGAACGCGCATTTTGCTCCCCTCTTTTTGATCTCTGACTCTACTTTTTCACAAACATCAAACACTGACTTTCCTATCCAGTCCGTTTTCCTAGCTATCTCTCTGACCTCTGCTGCTATTCTTCCCGCCTTGATGTATTGTTCTGTCTGCATAACTCTGATCTTCTGATTGCCTTTAAAATGATTATCTGTCAAGCTTAAATGGGGCAATTCTCTGAATTTGCTGGGATCGTGGTCTAGCTTGGTATGATTCTGCGTTTGGGACGCAGAGGTCGCGAATTCGAATTTCGCCGATCCCACCACATTACTATCAAATTAAATCATACACTCTTTGATCATTACATATCCTCATAGATTCTTCATGTTCATCCATGACAAGTTCAAAATCTAACTGTTGTCTTGTTTCATCATATTCAACCTTAATGTCATGATACATAGCTTGGCAGACATTCCTATAATTACACCAGACGGACATTCAAAGTCGTATATGGCGGACTGGAAAAATATCCCAAAGAAATGACTAGATGAAATAAACCCCTTTTTCCACCCCGAGCTTCGGCATGTTTTTATGAACAATCTGCCAAGTCTAGTCTTGTTGAAATTTGAGCGCCGTGACATAATCCTGATAGCAGGACTCGTGTTTTTCATGATTGGTCTGACTCCATTTACAGGCCTTGCCATTGCGGCAGTTGTTGTGGCAATGATGTATTTTGGAATCAAGGTATATGTGGATAAGAGAAGGCAGTCTATACTAGAGGATGTCGGGGATGGAATCTGTATGGAGTGCGGCTCTAAGACTATTGATAAAAAATGCCCAAACTGTGGCTATTCTAAGGGATAATTCCTACGTATGGCTTAATACTGAATGGTTGATCTGACTTTTGATGGCATTCAGATGTCTGACTTTAACAACAAGCTCAACTTTTCCTCAATCCCATTCTAAAATTAGTATTATAGGCAGTCAAACTAGGAATTGATGATGAATCATAGTATACTGGTATTTTCCTTGCTTCTTTTTGCAGTGCTAACTCCGGTATATGCCCAAACTGCTGAACACATAGTAATCAACGAGGTTGAGATTAATCCTCCAGGTGATGACTCTGATAACTCTGTCTCAGAATGGATCGAGTTTTACAACCCAACTGATTCAGACGTTGACATGAGCCACTGGGTGATGGCATCTGGCATTCTTGGAAAAACAATACCGGTACCTCTAGGTACTGTCATTGGGCCTGGCAAATTCCTGACATATTCCTCACCTGATATTTGGTTTATTGATATAGGCGACTCAGTTGAACTTCGAGATGAAAACAATACAACCATTGACAAGACTCATACACTCTCTGACATGCAAGATGATCTTTTTTCTTGGCAGAGAATCTATGATGGCTATGACTCGGACGGTTCTGATGATTGGAAGTTTGCAACTGCTACTGCAGGTTCTTCTAATGGCAAGTTAATTGATACAGTAGAATCTCAAGACATTACAATTTCTGCATCAACTGACAAACCAACCTATGTGTTTGGAGAGACTGCCATCATCACTGGAAGTGTCTCTGAGCAAAAATATATCTACAAGCCTCTCTACCAACCAGAACAAATTTTGATAACTATTACAGGCCCCGACTTTGAGAAAATAATTAAAATGTATCCTGATAATGACTTGAACTATGACACAAAACTTCGTCTCCACAAGGTTCTTGGAATTGGCGAAGGAATATTTGATGTATCTGTAAGATATGCAGGCGCTACTACAAACACAAGTTTTTCAGTGGGATTGGAGACTATCTCCGAGGAGATAAAACAAGATGCAAAGTTTGGTATTGCCATTGATAAGATGCAATACATTCCAGGCCAGACCGTCCTAATCACAGGATCTACCACAGAGATAATCCCCCTTAGTGGAATAACATTTGATGTCACTGACCCCGGTGGCAATACAGACTCTGCTGGAACCGCGTTTCCAATAGATGGCAAATTCTCCATTAGCGTCTTTCTATCTAACATAGACCCTGTACTTGGCACCTATGCCATAACTGCAAGGTATTCTGACCTGTCTGCATCTGCATCATTTGAGCTAGTCCAAGATCTCAAAGAAGATACTCCAATATCACTACAAGCCGACAAGCAGGCATATGGTCTAGGAGATACAGTTGAGATCTCAGGAAGACTAAACTATGTCTGGATAAGCACACTGGACTTGGAAATTGTACAGACAAAACACAGCTCGATTGGAGATTCAACGAGTTATACTGGATTTAAGATTAGTCATAGTGTTAGCATCTTGGGCGACGGTTCATTTAGCTATTCATTTACAATTCCTGAGAATCCTGACAGGCTAGGTGATTACAAAATTACTGTATCAAAAGATATTGGTTATGCAACAGTTATAATTCATGCCGTAGATGACCCTCAAGACTTTGTTGCATCTACTGACCCCATAACTGTCATGACGGACAAGGATGTCTACAAGTTTGGACAGACCGTGACAGTTGGTGGCTTTGTCATAGACCCCTACTCAAACTCTAGTTATGGGATCTCCTCACCAGTCAAAGTTACTATCTATGGCAAAGACGGTACTCCATTTGAGGCCATAGGCCTAACTGACAAACTGCCATCGATGGTAGACGGCATAAGCATAATCCGTGACCTAGACGTCAACTATGATCTTAACGCGGTTCTTGAAACTTCGGGAAGATATTCAGTTGACTTTGTTGTGACCCCAAACATCTTTGAGACAGGAGAATATGTTGTAAAGGCCAAGCACCTGTCTGACATGGCCACTACCAAATTCTCTATTATTGACTCGGCTATTTCAAAAGACGGCCCAATGATCTCAATTGACAAGGAGGTCTATGGACTAGGCCAGACAGTACACCTTACTGGCACACTTCCTCCAATTGTTTATACTTCGGCCCACATCTCTGTTATCAGGCCAGATGGCACTAGAACAGACTCGGGTACTGTCATAGATAGTCAGAGGTTCTCATGGGACTGGGAGGTGCCCGTATATGAGAAGCCCCAGAAACTAAAAGACAGTGACGGGGACTCGAACTATGGAATCTATAAAATTAATGTACGTGTTGCATCAGAGAGCCTAGATATTTTGTTCAAGGTATCACCAGATCCTGAAAATGACACCTTGTCGGCAATTCCACTGTTTGTCTCAACTGAAAAATCATTATACAAGGTAGGAGAACAACTGATAGTAACTGGCAATGTAATTCCACGTGAACAAGGTGATGAGGGACTAGTCATTGCAGACAGGATTCGTCTACAGGTGCTTGATGGCGAGCCCCCCCACAGACTGGTTCATAACTCTATGGAATCATATGCCCTTCCAGACCATGGCGGTGAGTTCTCAAGCAGCTTTAAACTGCCTGCTACAGTATTTAGTGAGGGTAACTATATTGTTCGTGCATACTATCTAAACGACAGAGTAGACTCTCAGTTTAGCGTTGCCAGTGACTTTGCAGTAGGCGGTGATGCAAATCTAACACTGCTACTGTACACTGACAAGTCTGAATACTATCCCGGTGATACTGTGGTGGTATCAGGCCAGCCAAGCAAGCTAGTATATCTTGACGGATTCAAGGTAAGCGTACTACAGCAGACAATCAATGAAATTAACTGCGGCTCATTTTACTGTGGCAAAGACACAGGACCTGAAACAATAATCACCCCAAGTCCGTCGGGTTCGTTTACACACCAATATGTGATACCTGACATTCCAGAAGCTGTTGGTTCATACCAGGTTACAGTAGATGCAGGTTTTGAGATTGACACCATTGCCTTTGATGTGATTGAGAGGAAACAAATTCCAAAACCCGGTACTGTTATTGAGCGAGAAAACAGGATTGCTGAGACGATAATATCTATAGTTACTGCAGAAAAAACCACAGGCAACTGGACTCTTGCCCCTAGGGCCATCTTGGGCTCTATGATTACGTCTGCAAGGGGCGATGAATCAGTCGTAAACCTAAAGGTCTCTACAGCTGCAGGTACCTGCATCATCGGGCCTGATGCTGACTGTTTGGTTCGTGAATCCACTAGGACTCCGGGTAAAATCTACAAGGCAGTAGATGCAGACGGAATCAATCTCAATGTGAGGTATAGTGGCCCTGATGTACGGCTAGAAAAGTTTATCATTATACCTGTGTCCTCTGATGTATTCTTGCCTGATGCAAGCTGGACAGTCGAGGTCATCAAAGACGATCAGGCCTCGAGATTCTACTACAAGGTTACATACAAAACTTTGGAGTAAATTCAAAATACTAGAAATATTATCTCCTAGTGTGAAGTTACAGGTTCTAATGTTCTATCAAGACGATCCTAGGAAATGTACGGCAGCCAAAATGCTAAAGTTTGGTCTTGCGCAAAACATCAGAAAAATTAGCTCCCGGGGTATTGTACTAGACCCATTTTCTGAAAAAACCCTGCTTCCAAAAGACAAGTCTGCTACATCTATTGTCGGAATCGACTGCTCCTGGAATCTTGCCACTCAGGCATTCTCCAAGAGATTTGCAGGAATCAAGAGGAGACTTCCCCCCCTGTTTGCTGGCAATCCTGTAAACTATTCAAAACTAGACAAGCTTACTACTGTCGAAGCACTTGCGGCATCACTGTTCATTCTAGGCTCTAGGGAGCAGGCCTTAGAACTGCTTGACAAATTCAAGTGGGGCCACACATTTTATGATCTCAACGAAAATCTCTTCGCCGAGTATTCAAAACTCAAAGACGAATCTCAGATAGAACCAATTCTAAGGGATTACGGGATTTTAGCGCCTCTTTAGGTATATGATTACTGCCACAGCTGCAATTGCGGGAATGAGCAAAAACCAAAACTCGGGTTCTTTTTTGGGAAATTCGACATTCTCAAAACCAATCTCTGGCAGTTCTGCGTCTCCTCTTGTTACAATAAAACTCGACTCGTACAAGTCAGGCCTTAGTACAGTGGCTGAGACTGCAAATATCTTGATATTATTTGCACCGGCACTCAGACTATCTGTTGGTATGTCAATTACCATATCGTCTTTTGTTACCACATGTGTATCTGAGAATATCTCTCCCTGGCCATCTGTGATAAAGTACAGTACAGAGTCGGCATTTACTGTCTTGATATTTATGGAAATCTCCTCACCTCTCTGTACTGACTGTTTAATGTCTATCTTTTTAATTGATGGAAATTCCGTGTTCTCAAACTCTGACCACTTGCCCTTCTTGAATGGGTATGTGTCATCATCTGATGCAGACACCCTGATGGTTCGTGATTCTGGCGAATAGTACTCTAGGTAAAACGGACCATTGCTTATTACTGCATGCTTGTATGTATCAATCCAGTCAATTGATGCGTCATATCTGTCCTGATAGTATTCTTGATTCTGATTGTTCTTTAATGCCCGTGGGATGTGACCTGTATCCTTGAACTCTTGCAGATAGTCTCGTATTATACCTGCATCCTTTGGAATTATTAATGATAGCCAGTTTATGTTCTTGCTTGTTGCCCCCGACCTTGAAAATGATACCTTTCCGTCAGTCACTGCCCTCTCCATCGCCTCTGTTATCTCCCATGGTACAGCACTCCACAGTACTGCCCAATCAGCTATCTCTCCTTCATCAAAGTGCCAGTAATCAACATACACCTCTATGGTATCTGCATCAATTTGGTTTATCCCTTTGATTGTCTGTATTCCTTGCGATGCTCTTGGCGTGAATTCTGTATCAAATGTCTTGTCATTCTTATCTGTCTGTGTGCCCCATTCTATGGTAAAATACAGCGAGTGCAAGATATCATTCATGTCCATTCTTTGCCCGTTATGCCAGTTGCTAAACTTGAAATCAAATGTCACCTTGCTTGTTGTCTGTGTGTTATCATCTACATGCCTCCATTCTTGTATCACGGGATCCCAATTCTCTGCTTCTTGTGGTATACCTAACTTTCCATCTGGCCCTTGTGTCTCTACATTCCATGTTGCCCTCACAGGAAACGTCTCTCCTGTGAATGGATGTTTGAATGTTGCCGGATCTGAGATTATGCCCCAGATGTGGTTGCTATAGCTATCAGTCAAACCCATGACGGGATTCCATGCTCCTTGATAGACCTGCTTGACTCCGATTACCAGCTCTTCTTGGCCGCCCCTGGCATTGATTGGCGTAAACCTGCTTGGAACTCCGGCCCCAAAGTCATTGACAACGCCTGCTATCTCCTCATTTACTACATACTGGTCTATCTTGCTTGCCAAAAATATTCTAACTGACTCGTCAATGCCTTCTGTGACTGCCTGCTGAATCAACTCGTCTCTCTGCTCAGACGACTTGAAATCCCCTGTATAGATGCTCTGAGTCAAATAGTCCAACTTTGCATTTTCATAATTCCAATAGGACGGATCATTAAATCCAGGCATGTTTGAAAACCAGGGGGCATACATCTGACCCAAACCTGTCGAATCATATCTTACAAATGCTGAACGACCCCATCCTTCCGTGTACAGGTTCCATTTCATCTCTGCTGGGTCTGAGCCATAAACTATTACAAAGGCCTTGTTTAGATCCCCATAGTCCCGCTTTACTGTAAACCCAATCTTTTCCAATTCAGCTGCGAGTATCTCACCTGCTGACTTTCTTACAGGATCATCACTTCTGATAAAGATTGTAATCTCTATGGGACTGCCGTTAATCTGCCATCTATTGTTCTCCTTGACTGCTCCCCGCTTGTCTAGTGCTTGGGTTATAGTCTCATCTGCAAATGAAGGATTGTATTTCAAGTTGTATGCCTCTAGCTGTTCTATTACTGTAAGGTATTCGGGGTCTGAGGGACCATAATATGATATTATGGGGTGGCCGTATCCCCCCATCAACTCGTTAACAATTAATTTTCTGTCTATGAGATAGTTCAAGGCAAACCTGATCTCCTTGACTGAGAAGGGATTGAAATTCTCTGATTCTGCGGGATTTACTAGAATGCTGTACGAACCACCCGTGGAATCAAAGACATGTAATCCACTTCTATCCTGGCTGTCCTTTAGCCTGTCTGGAGATACCGTATAATAGTATACATCAAGGTTTCCGTTCCGGACTTCTTCTAGGGCCGTATTCTCATCTAGGTACTGGATAAATTTTACAGAATCAAAGAATGTATTTGTCTCTGCAAATGATTCATTACAAACTATGGGTATTGCAAAAACAGCTAGTATGACAACTAGCATCATTCTCATGATGACTGTCTTGAGGACATGTAATAAAATCTATGTCTTAATTCTGATTATACTCCTAAAACCTATATTTCTATTACAAACCAAGTATTCTGATTGAAAATTCATCCCAAGATGATGGCAGGAATAATTACAGGCGGGATATCAGTTCAAGACTTTGCCGCCGTCACAAAAACAAGCCTTGCCGACTCGGCGGTAATTCTAGACGGGCTTGTCAAAAATCAGACGGGTACAAAGGAGAAAGGCTCGTATTATTTCAAAGACGGTGACAGACTAGAAATTGCCATATCTTTACTTGAGGGCGGGGCTCTGATAGACGATGTCTCAGTGGCACTTGACTGGCGGGACTTTGAGGGACTTGCTGCAAGAGTCCTGGCTGAAAAAAACTTTGCAGTGATAAAAAACATGATGCTAAAAAAGCCCAGGATGGAGATTGACGTTGTCGGCATCAGGCTTGGCATTGCAATACTAATTGACTGCAAGCACTGGAAGCGCTATAGCGTCTCTGCGCTATCTGCTACAGTCAAAAAACAAATAGAGAGGACAAAGCAGTATGTTGCAAAGACCCCGGGGGCAATTGCCGTACCTGTAATTGTAACACTATACCGTGACCGTGTGGACTTTATTGACAACGTTCCAATTGTTCCAATATTTCAGTTTGCCTCATTCATTGATGAATTCTATGGAAATCTCGACCAGATGAGGACTATAAGAAAAGGCTAGTCACAAAGAACACCACCCCGCCTATAACAAATCCCTTTGTTATCTTTAGTGAGTTGTCAAGCGCCTTGGAATAGTCCTCATAGATGTCCTGACCCATGACCTTGACGTCTGTCTCGTTTTCCAGGATCTCAAATTTTGCCGGAGTTATATTGGACTCTGCACTCTTGGCAATCTTAAAGAACCATTTTGAGAGCTTGTCTGCACTTGTAATCAATCCTAGCTGATAGTATCCGTTTCTGTTTCTTGCCTTGACTGGGGCATAATGCGTGTCTGATGTGCATATCTCTAGTAGATGATAGCCCCGCTTTGCAAATATCTCTATTATCTTTTCTCTTACACCGTTTTCCATATTGTTTGCATCTGCCCATCCAACAAAGTATTTCTTTTCCCCTAGTCCAAGACAGATTATGCCAAGGCCCCCCATCCCAAGATCTTCTGTCCATACATCCATCTCGTCTGTATTTGCATAACCAAGCTTGATCTCAAAACTCTCCTTTGTAATCAGGGTGTCAAGGCATGATTTTGCGGACTTTAGCATGTCTTCTCCATCTTCTCTTGAAATCTCCTCACCCATTGCATTATGACAATCAACGATCATTGGTATTGCATAGTTCCGGTTGTTGGCGTACTGTACAATCTCAGTCTTGATATAGCTTGGAATATCCTCCATGCCGTGGGGGGATAATGACAGAAACAACAACGGATTATTGCCAAAGAGCAACCCAATGACTCGTGCCTTGTTAATCTGAACAGTCACAGGCTTTGTGCATCTTATTCCCTCTTCTCTGACTCTGTTGTTCTCTATGTTTCTGAGGTATCTCTCAACCTCGTTCTTTGATGGGAGATTTAACGCATGGTCTGATATGCTATGCATGATCATTGCAGACGATGACAGATTCTTGTAAATTAGATAGGGAATATTGCTTCCTCCAACGGGATGATATGGCCCCGGATGAATTTCTGGCAGTACCATTCTGAACTCTTTTTGTCCGTTGTGCGTTGAGAACTTTATCTGTGATGTGGCCACCCTGGTCTCATTTGAGCTGCGCTCCATGAGTTCTTCGGCGTCTGTATGATCGTCTCCTTGTGATGCAAGATATGCCTGTATTGTCTTGTGTGTGCTCTCCATTGCAGGCCTTCCGGCCCTGTCTGTCAGGACAGACCAGACACTTGCAATTATCATAAAGGATATGCCGTATCCCAATCCCACCGGCTCACTTATTACTATAACCCACATGTCTTGTGGAATCAGTACAAAATACATTGCTAGGGGCTGAATAAAACAGATTGCCCAGGCCTTTCTGAGACTTGCACCTAGTGTCGTGGTGTAAATTCCTATCCTAAAGCTGGCAAAAAGCAACAGTCCAAAGATTATGAAGAATGGTTCGATATCTTTTGACAAGACTATGCTTGCAAGCAATCCCATCAGCAGTGTGACAGTCCACAACATATTTCCAAAGAGCGACGAGTGCAGCGACTTTGAGTACTCTTTCTTTTTTGTAAATACTGTATCGAGGAGCTGCATTAATATCAATACTGCCAAGACCAGTGGCAGTCTGTACCAGTTCTCCTCAAAATCCAGACTAGATAGATATCCAAAATATATCGCAAGACACGTTACGGCAGCTACTACTAGTGATGCCGCTAGTGAGAAATAGTGTGATGATGGATTTACTAAAGTAAGGGAAAATCTGTTGTGTATATTTGAAACATCATCTGAATCTCTTTCCATTGCTTCTTCACGGAGCTAGAAACAAATCGATTATCCATGAAACAACAATTAGACTGATTGGTACTGATACCACTATCTTTGGATCTACCTTGAATCCCTTTGTCTCATCTTCAAAGAATCTCATGAGACCCCCACTTGATGCCGGAAGTGGTGCTGATTTCTTACTACTCATTACAACTCGTCATCACGGAATTTAACATAAAAACTTTATTGTTTTTCCTTGATCTTGTGTGTACTGTACGGAAATTAGTTCGTCCCAATTACTAGTCTATAAAGAAGATCAATGCCATCACAATCTGGAACATCGAGACATAACCTAAACAGAACAGATCACAGGCATATTGATTAGAGACTGGATTCGTTTATGAAACAATGCAGATATGAATATTGTTGGCATGGCCTCTAAATGCCGTCTATAATTGGAAAATAGCGATCTTTGAGATATGTTATACCACATTAAACTTTAAAATAAAGTATGAAAGAAAGGCTAGCTTGGAGAACACATATACAAAATTACCCCCTCCCCCCCTTCTTTTGCAAATGAATGGCGGGATAGTTTTGGCACCGTTAGAAAACGCGTTATCTCAATAATTTACGGTCACACAAGATCATGCAATCTACTTTTGGTTACGTTGATGATAACAGGCATTGCATCTTTTGTATCTGGATTGGGTTTGTATGGTTTACAACACTCTTGGCACCTATCTGTAGGAGATGCCTTTGCTACTGCCCAGATGTTGTGGGATTAATGATAATGCTTGCAACATACAGTATCTCAACATCATTACACCAAAGACTTGGTTTGATGTGTGACAAACCTGGAGAACTTTATGCGATGACCTCATCACAACAATGGGATGACATTGATGTTTGATGATATCGCACATGGCCCCCCACACCACCAAAATATCTGCAACACTTGGGAAACATAGACTGCAAGATTACCCAAGGCCCTCTCTGTCTCTGACCCTGTCTTTATGTGTGAAATACTGGGAAGAGGTTGCATGACTTTTCTAAACATGGAACCGGTATTTGGATGCAGAAATACGATCAGAGAAGGTAATTTGAAATGAAAGATGGCCCAAAGAAATTATTTTCGTACATTACATCTCCTTGGCCTTTCCTATCGTCTCTAGTAGCGAATTAATAGTTTTTAGAATGATCTGCTGTTTTTCATGGTCTTTTTCTTGTTCTAGTTCCTTTGTGAGTACCTCCATCTTTTTTTCTAGCATTACTCCTATCTGCGTGTCTTGCACTGGGATCTCCCTCTTCTCTGGCTGACTGCCACAACTAACACACAGTGCCTGCCCGTCCCTCATTACTCTTACCCCTGTACAATATGGGCATGGTTCCCTGAGTAATGTCGCCCCATTTAGCAACATCTCTACTGCCTTTTTTGTGAGTTCTGTCATGATTTTTGCTCTGATCTCCTATCTAAAAAATCTGATTATTTCTACACATCCAAACAAGGCTTAATAGTGTGAATAACTGAATTGATTTCGAACGAATGGCAGTAATTTGTAATACTTGTGGTCTTCCAGAAGATTTGTGTGCTTGTGGTGAGCTTGCCAAAGACAGCACCAAAATTATAATTCGATTAGAGACTAGACGATTTAAGAAAAAGGGTACCATGATTGAGGGTCTGGATCCCAAGCTAAATAACTTGGAGACTGTCGCCAAGGAACTCAAAAATAAATATGCCTGTGGTGGAACCGCAAAGGAGGGCTATATCTTCTTACAAGGTGATCACAGGGATTCAATCAAAGACACACTGATTGGTCTGGGATTTGCAGAAGATACCATAGAACTACACTAGAAAAGTTGCAAAGTTCAAACAAGTTACTCCAGCTTTTAGGAATTCCATTTACTGCACTACTCTCAGTAATCTTTGGCCTGCTTCTCGTCTCATTTCCCATCGGAATCTATGTGGTCTTTGAGACTGATATCGGAGGTGACATCAATTACGAGTATCCTCTGACTCAGCTAGATATCTTTGATGGAACATGGTTGTACCATGCACCATTTGATCTAAGCCTCGGTGATGTCTTTGTTGTATTGTGGGTCTTTTATCTAATCATCTTTGTTGTTGCAGTCTTGGGACCCAAACAAGATTTTCTAAAGGCCCTTTCACCAATAATCTCGTCTGGAAGATATGACACTAGATTGAATTACATGATCGGGGTGACAAAATGGCTATCAATCCTGGTTCTAGTATCCGCCCTGATTAATTTCATCCAGCAGGGAATCGGTCTTGAGATTGTTCCCCCTACTGCCAAGAATAATCTTATTCATTTCTTTTATGTCAGTCTTGCGCCACTGCTAGAGGAGTTTGGATTCCGCCTGATACTTGTCGGGGTTCCACTCTTTGTTCTTTATTCAGACAGATTGTCTGCAAGGTACCTGCTTAGGTCTCTGTGGGCTCCGGCTACTCTGAATATCCATAATACAAAAAAAGCGATTCTCCTGATTGTCTTTGTCGGGGTCTTTTTTGGGTTTGCACATGTAGCGTTTGGAGATTTGTGGAACGAAGCCAAATTTGCCCAAGCTGCTACAAGCGGGGTCATATTGGGCTGGGTATATCTCAGATATGGCTTTGTAGCATCGCTTCTAATTCACTGGGCTGTGAACTATTTTATATTCTCGTATGCCAACTTTATCTCTCAGATAAATTCCATCTCAATTCAGGATGCATTTTCACACTCGCTGATGTCATCATTGGAGATTCTGCTCCTAGCTACTGGCATAATCTCTGTCTGTGTATTGTTTGTAAATAGGCTCTATTCTGCAAAATCTACACTATAGGTTTAGGGCTACCTTCAAACCCTTGTATCTGTTTCTGATTGTGACCTCAGTTACTCCTGCCGCCTCTGCAACGTCTCTCTGGGTCTTGTTCTCTCCATTTGTAACACAGGCAACGTATAGTGCAGCAGCAGCTAGTCCCATGGGATCTTTTCCTGCGGAAATCTTCATGTCCTCCGCGGTCTGTAAAATTTTTGTTGCTTTTCTCTTTGTCTTTTCAGACAGTCCTGCCTTGCTTGCAATCCTTGCAATACACTTGACTGGATCTACTACTGGCATCTTTAAATTTAATTCTCTTAGCAACAACCTGTAGCATCTTGCAATGTCTTTGCGTTTGATGTTGCTTGCCTGGCCAATATCTTTTAGTGTTCTCGGAGTCTCTGTATCTCTACATGCTACATATAGTGCAGATGCAATCAAAGCCGAGATAGAACGGCCTCTGACTAGTCCCTTCTCTAGTGCTTTTCTGTAAATGTAAGCTGATTTTTCAATGACTGAATCTCCTACAGCAAGCTTGTCTTTTAGCCTATCTAATTCACTAAATGCCTGTCTAAAGTTTCTATCAACTGGCTCATGAACTTGGCTTCTACTGTCCCATGTTCTCAACCTCTCAATGGTACTCTTCATAGTGGAAGTAAGTGGCTTGCCTGTCGCATCTCTGTTTTGTGGATTGATGACAGTAGCTAATCCCATATCGTGCATTGCAAGAGATGTTGGTACACCTGCCCTGCTTTTATTTTCTCCTTCATTTGAAAAAGATCTCCATTCTGGTCCGGACTCTTCTATTTTGTCAGTTACCACAAATCCACACTTGCCACAAAAATTTTCACCAGTATTGGTATCTGTTACTAGTGTGCCCTTTGCACATCTGGGGCATTTACCTTTTTGATTATCGGTCTTGACCATTTTCTCTCTCAAAACCTTTTCTGATGATATTTAAGATTTTCTAAATCATAATTTTGTCGCATAATTCCAAGTTCTACATAATATTTGGACAAAATTGACGATATTGTGCCTACATCATGGTTGTAATACCCTTTTAGCGTTATTCATATCGCTGATTTTGGTGCGATTTAATGAATTATGCGACAAAATCTCTAGATTGAAATCGTTACAAAATAGAACTGTTCAAGTACAAGAATAACTAGGTAAAGACCTGTCTCCCAATTTAGTTTCACACCTGTCCTAGCAGACCAGTCATGGAATCATTCTGGAGATATCACATTCTCTTATGCTACCATCTCTGCTTGTGGATTTGATGCCAGTCGAGCCCACTGCAAGATGGACAATCTCTTGTTTTTTGTCTCCATCAACAAACCAGTTCCTCTTATCTTCACTCTCCAAACGTATCTTTTGCATTCTTTTATGGATTATAGACCGGTCAGGTATATTTTCTGCTTCAAAAGTTTCCATCAACATTCCTTCTAGTTGTCTGTATGGCCCCCCCCTGCAGTGACTCTGATCACACCTGCCGTCACAAATACGCCTTCTAAACTGACGTCCTACTCTGTTGTCATTTATTTTTCTCTACATCATACATGTCTAAATCTGGATTACATACATAGAACCCGGCACGTGTATTTGATCATTGTACTTGTGCTTTCGAGACACCTTCAGTACTACCAAGTGCAACTGCACTGGCCGGTATTACGAAATATCCTTAATAGGTATCAGGTGCCAAAATACCAGATGACATTATTGCAGATTCTATACAACTAACATAGGTCAACGAATTAATCTCAAATATTATTCTAAAATGAAATAGATGTAACACTAGACTCGAATATAATACTGAAAAAGTAGAATGTTCTCAAGACACATCCAGTCTGTCCCCTAGTATCTCTCTTATCTTTTTTGAAATCTCTGGCTTTTCATCTTGTTCAAGCACAAACTCTAGATCATCAATACTGTCAATATCCCACATTATTCTCTTTACAAAGACTAGTGCAACGTTGAGGGTGTGCTCCTTGGCAGTATTCATGTGGATCTTGTAACTATCTTCATCATAATGTGTCTCCATAAGGTCTATTGGCATTCTTGCCAATGCGTTTGTCCCATCAAATTTCCTAGATGGCACAACTATTGCAAAATCTGGATGTGTCTTGTAGTTTAACATAAAATCAATATCTTGAGTTTTGATAAACGGAATATCTTGGGGAAATACTATTGATGCATGAAAACCGTTCTCCAAAAGATACTTGTCTGCTAATGCCACTGCACTGTTGACACTCTCTTCTTTCTCATCAATGATAGTGATGGTGTTGAATTTTTCTCCAATCTCAATTGCCTTCTCTTCTCGTGTAACCATGACTATCTTCTCTATCTGAGGTGAAATTGACAGCGTATGCAACACTTCCTCTAGCATTACTTTGCATAGGTCTTCGACCTGCCGTGGGGACAAATCTAGGCGTGTTTTCGCCTTGGAAAAAGTCTTTACGGGGATTATTGCGGCTATCTTCAAATTACACGTGCACTTGTTTTAAAATAAAGTTCGCTAATGCTTCTTCTGCCAACTTATTCTTCATGGTGATCTTTGTTTCAAAAACCTTCATATCTAAACTCTGAATCTTTTTTACCAGCATCCTGTCTTTAGTGTCTACTATGATGTTTGAACAGACATCAGAGTACATCTTTGCTAGACCATATGCGTTTGATTCTATTCCTGCGGCTTGCATGTATTTTGCAGCAGGTCCGGTCACTGCATTATCTCCGATTAACGGACTAACTGCAACTACTCTCTTTTTTATCTTTGACAACTCTTTTCTAATTCCTTTGATCTGAAGCATCGGCCCAATTGATGTTAGTGGATTTCCTGGCGCCAAAATCACCAAATCTGCATCATGAATTGCATTTATTGCCTCGGGATTTGGGCGAGCTTTGTCTGCCCCAATATACTGAATTCCCTCTACTGGATCTTTTCCTCTATGTTTGACCCAGTATTCTTGCAGATGTAACTCTCCTTTGTCCGTAGTAATTCTCGTCTCAACGCTGTTGTCAGTAACTGGGATGATGTTTGCACTGACTGCAAACTTTTCACATATCCATTTTGTAATGTCACTTAGGTTCTTTCCATTCTTTAGCATGTTGGTTCTGATCAAATGTGTTGCAGCGTCCCTGTCACCGACTCTAAACCAGGTCTCTTCTCCAAAGACCTCCATCTGACGCATAAAGTTAAACGTGTCTTTTTTCATTCCCCACCCTCTCTCCTGATCAAGCAGATCTGCTAATCCATATATGATGGTGTCAATGTCTGGACATACATAAAGTCCGTATAGCCAATAGTTGTCTCCTACGTTGCTGATTACATTGATCTTGGACTTTTGGGCCGCTAGTCCTCTGACTAGTTTTACTGAACCTGTTCCACCTGCTAATACTGTTATCATATTATATTACTAAAGATACTGTCATTGTTACTACATATTACTTTTTCAAAAAATATCGATCTGGATAATTAGGATAAGTTTATTACCGTAATTTCATGATTTTTATTCGTGTCTAGGGTAGTTATTCTCTCAGCTATGCTTGCAATCATACTAATTATTGGCTCGAGCACTCCTGTCTGGGCTGCTCAATTGGACGCTAGACTTTATCCAGACCGTAACTCATCTCCGTTTACAATGCACTATCAAAAAACGATCTTTATTGAATATTCAAATGGCGGGAATCTCTTTGATGAACTAAAGGGAAAAGAATGGACTGTATCAGGAACTGCAGACTCTTCTAATTCCGAAGTTCAAGATCTTATAAACAAACTAAACCAAAAAATTACACGTGATGGAAGTCAGGCACAAATATCTGATCTTAATGTGTCTTATGACTTTTATCTTAAAGCAAGAAACATCAATACATCCATTGACTATCGCGTGGTCTTGGAGGGCACATTGTCTAACTATGTGATTACACGAGATTCCCAAAAAACTTTGATAGACATGGGCTGGAGAGGACTCTCTGTAGATGACGAGGTAGTAATTGATGGTGTTGATATTAATATTCCACTAAACCTGTTAAAGAACCAAGAGCCTAACGTCTATGCTCTCTTTTCTGGCACAGAAGCAGAGGACGTGCTAAACAGACCTCTTATCAATGCAGACTTTATCTTGGAACAACCTCTACCCAACTGGCACTTTTTGTTTGATCCTACAGGAATCAATGTGGATGCTGGAACCTTTGGGTTATCTGAAGAAATCTCGGGATTTGTCGTGTCTAGCTGGACGATGGGTGAGAGCAGTATTAGGGAAGGAAGACAGGTGGAAAAAATTTTTGTTGCAGAAATAATCGCTGATCAGCCATACGCTATTCGCAGTGTACAGTCCTCTGATCAGGCAAACATCGCAGCTATAGGCTTTGGTGTTTTTGGTGATTTAGATGGTATAGAGATCATAGGAGTTACTCCTACCCCTCCTGAAAATTATACAAACACCTCTACAGGTGATTTCCCAGTGATGATAATCTACGGCATGGCAGGACTTGCAGCTGTTGCCGGCATTGGATTTTTTATTATAAGTAACAGGTTTCTCAAAAATGAGAAACAAGGTCAGCAGGGCATTGATCCAACCAATTTGGTAGGCTACCAGACTAGTGCATCTTCGGGTGGCTATCAAACCAATAGGGGCGAGGCACAACTAAAAGATGACACTGATTATCAGCAGACACGAAATGTTTATGATGTAACAACCCAGCATCGTCCTCCACCACAAATATCGTCTGAGGAGGCAGCATGTGGATGTGCATCTTCTGCTGAAATGGAGTCTGAATGTGACTGTGTAATGCAAGGGGCATGCCTGTGTGACGGTACATGCAGATGTGACGCTAGTATCTGCAAGGAACATGCCAGTTCACTGACCTAGAATCTTTCAATTACAGACAAAGCCAAGCATTCTTAGATACAACTTGATGGATTGGCAAAAATAATAATCTCTTAAAAAAAAGCATGTGTGCTGGGAGTAACCCTCCTTCTGTTTTCACGATATTTCGCTTTGCAGCCTACCTGAACCTAGTACAGGCACTTGGGGTTCTGTTTGGCCTTGCTCCATGTGGGTCGTCTCTTTCATTCCTTTTATGGAAATCTCAGGTTTTGCCATCATCGTGCGCCATATTGGATTATTTTCTGTTCCGTTGCCAACCATCTCTGACTATCTATCTCTAGATCACATTTCCTGTATGGAGGGAGGAGTTTCCTCTGCCGTAGCAGTGTGTCGTGCTCCAGCTCACATGAATACTGTCTGTTGGCTGTATGATTTGAATATTACTCTAATTGGTTTTATTGCATAATCGGGTGATAGGCACAATGGAATCTCGCCATATAGTGGGATTCTGTGTAATCTTTGATACCTGTGACTATACATAATGTCACTGTCGCCTTCTAGTCGGACGCCTAGGTGTGCCAAACTGTCCGTTACAACACTTAAAAAAACACGCACCAAAAAAAGACCTATTGTGCTAAATAAAATCTATAATGAAAACTGTCTAGATACCATGAATAGAATGTCAGATGATATCATAGATTGTACCATAACCTCACCACCCTACGACAACATGAGAAAGTATGATGGTAATACATTTGATGACTTTGATGATATATCCAAAGAATTGTACCGTGTCACAAAGATAGGCGGTGTACTGGTGTGGGTTGTTGGTGACCAATGTATCAGGGGGAACGAATCTGGTACATCATTCCGTCAGGCATTACGATTCAAAGATGTGGGGTTTAATCTGTTTGATACCATGATATATGCCAAGCCTCCACGGGGGGCAGTAGGGAATAACAAGACATACTGGCAGTCATTTGAGTATATGTTTGTACTATGCAAGGGAATACCAAAGACCATACATCTGATCATGGATAGGGAAAATAAAGATTCTAGAAATGGCGATAATGGCACAAAACGTCTCCATGATGGCACCCTCAAAAAACTAAAACGTGGCGGGTATAACAGTACCGGTAGGCGGACAAACATTTGGACATATAATATTGGCCGCGGTCATTCTGCAACAGATGATATCGCGTACAAACATCCTGCAATATTTCCAGAGAATCTGGCACAAGACCATATACTATCATGGAGTGATGCAGGTGATACCATATATGATCCGTTCATGGGGAGCGGTACAGTTGCTAAAATGTGCATTAAAAACAACCGCAAGTATGTCGGCAGTGAGCTAAGTAAGGAATATTACACTATATCACAAAGTCGAATTAAGAGTTGTCAGACCCACAGATGCGACTAGGTTAAAATGGTGCAGAGAATGCAATCAAGAGAAACGTGGCACAGAGTTTGCCAAAAATAAAGTCGGAAAGAATAATCGAATTATCTGCGTAGACCTGTGTGCAAAGAGTGCTACAAAACAAAAGAAAACGATTAACTCAAAACAAAGGCAGGAATATGTGAAAAACCATCCACCCCCTGCAAAAGGACAAATTCACATGTCCGGTATGTTGCAAAACTCTCATTCGTCAATATGATAACGAGATATGTTTGGAACACAATCAGAAAACTGGCGAGATACGGGGGTGGTGGATATGTGGCAGCTGTAATCCAAGTATTGGTAAATTCAATGAGGATGTCAATATTCTAGAAGAGGCAATTCGATGGTTAAATGGAACACTTGGCACATTCATGTGAGAATCATATATTCTGGTATATTTGGTCTAGGCAGACTTTGTACCTGTAATAAACAGGGTTCCGTACTCTCTCTTCCATTTTTTCCTACTTTGCAAATCTTTGATGTGTCTTGTTTTTACATCAAATCCTGCATCTTTGAAAAACTCTGTCCATTTTTTTTCCGAGTGCAAATGCATCTGCAACTTCATCATTTTTGACCATCTTGATGTTGCCTTGTTGTCTGTATAAAAGTCAGTCCCACAAAAAAACTGTCCTCCCGGTTTTAACAATCTGTATATCTTGCAAAGTGCAACTTTAACAGAGTCTACATAGTAAAGTGATTCCATCGAAAAGATAAAATCAAATTTTATTCTATATTTCATTGATTCAATATCTGTGTGGATAAACTCTGTCTTTTTGTTCCCCCTCTTTTTTTCTGACTGCCTGATCATCTTTTTACTCTTATCTATGCCTATGGCCCTTTTACAATTCTCTTTTTCTGCAATCTCTCTTACCACCCATCCATTTCCACATCCTACATCTAAAAATGTAAATGGCTTGTCAAATGGTATGGTCTCTAAAAATTTTAAAACATTTCTGCCGTGTTCTGTCTCCATCAATGCGGCTCTTCCATTTTGGGCCCAGTCATCAAAAGTTTTTTCAACACTATCCATACACTTGCCTCTTTTTGATTCCCTTATAATCTTCATCGGCTAACTCTGATCTCATCCAATAACTTTGTGTAAAGAACCGTCTGGCCAAATATCAAAACTAGAAACATCACTCCCGGTGTAGGATAACCCCAAAGCATTACCATGTCAAAAACAGTCTATCATGGCTGAGTTCTCTTATCATTTATGCTCAAGTTTTAAGTACTAGAAATTCTGATTTAGATCCCTATGAATCAAATTCCAGCGATTCTGAGCTTGTTTGTACTTTTACTGATGCCCGCATATGCCCAGGCACAGACTCCTGACAGAATCACACTTCTTGATAATTTTGGCAGTTATGACCGGGGTGAGCCATTATTTGTTTATGGCCAGATTGCAAATCTTGCAGATGACTCTTTTCTTATAATGCAGATTCACAATCCTGACGGTAACCTGTGCCAGATTCAGCAGTTGTCCCCATTGACAAACGGTGCCTTTATCACAGATGTGATTCCGTTAAAGGGTCGGGTCTGTGGACTTGTTGGTCAATACGAGATCACATTATTTTATGGAGACTATACAAAGTCAACAACGTTTAGTGTCTCATCTGACGCTTTCTCCAAACCCGGTTCTGATCAGATGATCTCCTCTGCCCAACAGATACTCGCTGACCAAGGAGAAACGATTGGAAGACTCTTTGATGTGCCATCGCCTGCCCCAACCCCCTCAAGCAATATATCAGAACTAGAATCCAGCTATGTCAGGCTATGGAGTGAGTTTTTTGTAGATGATCTGATAATTGAGATTGACCCCCTGATAAGACCTGCAGTATCCTCGTCATTGGACTCTGTACAAAAGATGTTAGATGATGCAAAGCTCTCACCTGAGATTGCAAAATCCATCAAAGAGAAAATCTTTGCAGCCATATTTTACTATGAGATAGAAGACAAGACAAAGTCCATTGATATATTATCTGATGTATTTGTATACATACAAAATGTAACTCCTGAAAAAGCTACTCAAAGGACGCCAACCTTTGATGAACTAGAAGAGACGCTATTAAACCTGATGAAGAAATCCGACACCGTGATGAGCAAGTCTGTAAAGAACCAAATCGGGTTTATCTTTGCTCGTGGAACTGCTCCACTTTATTCTGATGATCTAAGCTCACTAATTGACATCCTCTCAAAATCTAGATACCTTGATGTAATGTCACGAAAGCAAAGTGACCTTTACCGGCTGGTTCAAAGCGAATGGGAGTCCCTCAAGCCTTCGCTGATGGGCAAAGAATCTATCGAGAAACTAATCTCCTCTTCTGTCCGTGTCTCAGAGTTGCATCAGGCATCTATTCTCTTACGGGAGCTTGATGATGTTGACAGGTTTGTCTCATCAGATTCAGAGGAGAACGGAGCCCTTGCCAATCTGATTCTCCCTGACTGGAGAACTCTAAAGAGCAATCTAGCGTTGGCAACGTCTGTTGAGGACATTTTAGAGTCTGAATCTGAGATCAATCAGATGGCTCAGATAATTGACATCTCATCTAGAATCAGCAAAATTGTTGAAATCTCACAATCAAACGGCATTGATTCTGCGCTGGTAGGCAACTGGGAAATTCTCTTGGACAAAGTCCGGGATGCTGACTCTGCTGATGATGTCCTAGAGATTGTCTCAGAATTTGACCAATCAATAACTGAGCTCCGGGAGAAGAGAAATCCACTAGTTGTCCTAGAGTTTCAGTACAGGACTCTAAAAGAGAAAGCCGAGCTTCAGGCAGATTATCAAAACTTGGTTACAATTAACAATGCACTAAAGATTCTCTCTACTGCCAAACAGATGGAGTCTGGCAGTCCGACTGCTGTCAGAATTGACAGGATTGAGGTACTGCTAAGCTGGGCAAGTGACCTGTATCCCAAGATCAAACAAGACCTGGATTCTTACACCAAGGATGTATACAAAATTCGTGCAAGTGATATCTTGCAGCGTGCACAGTCCCTTGAAGGCCTAGTTGGGCTAAGCATGACAAAGAACCGCTTCCTTCCAAACTATATCGAGTTTACTGAAAAGCTTAACGAAAAGATTGATGATGTTCGAGATCTTGTAATCAAAAATGACCTTGATCAGGCAAATCTCATGGTTCGTGACCTGTTTGACGAGTGGACTCTGGTATCTCAAGCATATGCCAATGACCCACTAGGGTCTGATGTCGGCTATTCTGTAGACGAGCTAAAACGTATCGAGTTTCGTAAAAAACTAGATACCTTTGAAAATACGGTCTCCAACTTTTACAATGCAGGATTCACATCACATGCTACAGAGTATAACCAAAAGATGGCAGATGCCTATGAACTCATTGACCTTGCAAACTTTGTTGATGCAGAATCCAAGATAACTGAGATTGGAGACTATCTAAGTGATCACCTAGTACTCAGCAGTCCTAGCATAATCTTTGATATCCACTTTGATGCTCAAAGTGACATGTGGGTGATAAACGGGGCCACTAAAAAGTCAACCTTTGCCGAACGAGAAAACCTGTATGTTACGATATACAACATGGACGGCTCTAGGCATAGCAGTCTTGAATTTACTGACACAAAGCAGGGCAACTTTTTCACACGCTGGGTGGCACCCACAGAGCCCGGACTCTATGTTGTAATGTTACAGTACAAAGACTCAAAGGCATCTCAGATAGTTCACATTGAAGAAGAGTTTGGATACAAATACAATGCCTCTGACTTGGGACTAGTTGAGCTTGCACGTGAGTTTGAAGAACTAGAGTCTTTTGCAGAAAAGTTTGGTGGCTCAAATTTTAATCAAAATTCTAGGTTTGCAGCAGTGACAACTGCACTTGAGGTTGGCTTTAGGGACAAGGATGCACAGGGCATAAGTGAGAATCTTGAGGAACTCAGGATTATAATCGAGAGATATCTTCCAGCAAGATCTCCTGTCGCAGTCATTGAGGCAGTTTATGACAATGGCAAACTAACTGTGTCAGGAGCTGTTCAAAAGTCACTTGCGTTCCGAGAGGACTTGTTTGTAGATGTATATGACCAGCGGGGTACCCTGGTTGAAGAGATTGCATTAAAGGACAACTCATCAGGACTGTTTACAGAGACCATAAATCATTCCTTTGCCTCTGGTGTATATGTTGCAAAGTTACAGTACCACAACCTTGCAGTAACTGACTTTTTTAACGTAAGATAATTATCTATTTTTTATCATACCAAAGAGCTGTCTGACTGCTAGTTTTGGATGGTGTGCGGCTAATTTTACTATATTTGCGAGTCCAAAATCTGCCTTTATAAAATCAACAAACTCTTTTGCACTCAGCTCACTGATAATATCCAACTCTCTGTCCCATTGCTCATCTGTCAGCTTTATCCATCTGTCTTGAACCTTGCCTGCGGTGTTTATCTTTGATTCAATCTCATCTCTCCATTTTTGCTCATACGGATAAAGTGCATTTTTGTCTGTCTTGCCTGACATTATTGCCTCAGACGCCACAGTACCTGCAACCCTTCCAAACTTTATGGCATACCTGATTCCTTCAAGAACTAGCGGGTTTGCCTGTCCTGCCGAATCCCCTACTAGCAACAAATTATTAAATACAGTCTTCCTTGAGAGTCCGTCATTTGGAATCAGTCCGTAATGAAACTCGGTCTCTGTTAGTCTGCCAAGATTTTTGATTGGGCCTAGTCTCTTCTCTACTATCTCTTTTAGTCTCTGTGTGGGATCCACATCCGACTCTGGCTTTCCTACACCTACTCCTATTCTGACCCTGTCATCCCCTAGGGGAAATATCCATGCATATCCTGCAGGTGAATACTGCTGTCCTACCATAAGCCACCATGTATCTGATTCTACATTTTCTGCCCTCGCTTCATACTCTGCACCGGCACCAAACTTTTTCCACCGTGGTGCAAGTCCCATCGCCTTGCAGACAACTGACGCAAACCCGCTGGCATCTATGACTATCTTGGCATGAAAGACAGTCTCCCCGTCAGGGCCGGTACAGTTTACTCCGACAATATCTCCATTCTTATCTCTAATGACATCCCTTACATTTGTACTGACAAACACATCTGCACCTGCATGTACTGCCTCATCTGCTAGCCATCTGTATGTCTTTCTTACGTCTAGGACTGCCGCTCTTGGAGTCTCATCGCTGATTGTAACTTTGTTGTTTGGTGAACAAAACGAGAAATTCTTTATTGGATTAAAACAGTCCTCCGGAATGCCAAAGTCCCTGATATCATCAATCCACGTGACCCCGCTTGTTCTCACTGTCTGTGCAATAGACTCTTCCTTCTCAAGCAAGGCTACACTGACTCCATTTCTTGCAGCAGTAAATGCGGCCGATGAGCCTGCAGGCCCTCCTCCGACAATTACTATGTCATAACTGTACTCTCTAGGCAACTAGTGTACACTAGGATTCCCTAGGATATAATCATCTCTTTAATATTGGCGTACCCGTAGTATCGTTTTCTCTTTCTGAATCAAAGGTCTCCATGTGTGCAGGATCCCTGTGCATGAAACTATGGGTCTTGCCTTCGGTCTTTCTGCAGAACTTTGAATGGACAGTCTCCTCAATCTTTAGCGTAGTCTCATTTTCATGAAACAGGCGTTTTCCACAATTAGGACACACAAATTCGGGCACAAATTTTGTCAGCAACAAATCTATTTAGATGTTTCATTAACAAAACCCAAAATATAGGATTGTTACATCCATTACTCATGGACGCGTCTGAATTTGGATCATTTGCAATGTGGTCTGCAGTTACAGGAATTATCATGTTGATAAGTGGCTTTAGTTATCGTGCCTACTCCAAAAAGAAAAAGACCTAGGACTCATCCCTCTGATGCTGTCTCTCCGCCGTCCACGTTTAGGATGGTTCCAGTTACCCACTCTGCCTCATCTGATGCCATGTATAGTACGGCATTTGCAACGTCACTTGGTTCTCCCACCCTTGCAAGTGGCAGTCTGTCTTCAAGCACTTTTCTTGCCTGTGGGTCATCAAGATATGGCTTTATCATTCCAGAGTTGATGATTCCGGGATTGACACAATTACATCTAATATTTTTTCTTGCATATTCCACTGCAATTGACTTTGTAAACATGGATATTGCAGCCTTTGTTGACGAGTATACTGCCAAGTGCACTCGTGGTATAGCTCTCTCACTTGAGATGGAACCAATGTTTACTATTGAGCCTCCCTTGACTTGGGACATCTTTGAGAGTACGGCCTTTGTAATATGAAAGACTCCACACAGATTAACATCAATTAGTTTCTTGATATCTGAATCGTGCATCTTGTGAAAGTGAACTGGGTCGTTGATTGCCCCTGCATTGTTTACCAAGATATCTATCTTGCCCCAAGTATCCATAATCCGGTTTACTGCCTGTAGTACCTGTGATTCGTCAGTCAGGTCACATGATACAGCTATGGTCTGTTTCTCATTTCCTATCTCCTCTCTGGTGGATTCAAGCTGTTCTAGGTTCCTTGCAACTAAAATTACCTTGGCGCCCTCTTGTACAAACCTCTGCGCAATTCCCTTTCCTATGTCACTTGATGCGCCAGTTACGATGGCAACCTTGTCTTTTAACCGCATGATGCTGTATTGTACTGCTGACTTAAGAATTTTTGTCGAGTCTATGCCTCTATGATGTGGGGGCCTAGTTCTCGTGCTCTTGGCCTGCATTAATACTCTTGATGTATTTTATGATTCCAGTATAGTCAATGTCTCCCAACCCTTCTCTGAGTGCCTCCCCATACATCTCCTCTGCCTTGCCAATCATCGGCAGACTGATTCCTAGGGACTTTGCAGTGTTTGTTATGGTGGTGATATCTTTTTTCAGGTTTGCAAGAGTAAACGTAGCGTCATGTCTTCCTTTTATCATTCCAAATGCCTTTCTCTCACTCATTCCGGTCTTAAAGTATGTCGAGTTTAGAATCTCTAGAAACATCTTTGGATCTGCGCCAGCCTTCTCAACTAGCGTAATGCCCTCTGATAGCGCTAATGCTAGCATGGCAATCTGAAGATTCATTGCAAGTTTGATTAGATGGGCAACACCGCTGTCCCCTAAAAAAAATACCTTCTCTGCAATCGTATCTAACACATTTTTGCAACGCTCAAAACTTGGCTTGTCCCCTGATGCCATCATGACTAGTTTCCCAGCGCCTGCAACGCGGGGCCCCCCCATTACTGGTATGTCAAGCTTTGTTATCTTGTATTTCACAAATCTCTCTGATATGCTCTTAGACTCTGATGGCTCTATAGTACTCATGTCTGCTACAATCAACTCTTTAAAATTGCCCCCTATGATTCCGTCTCTTCCAAACGAGATCTGTCTTACTGCATCTGCATCCCTTACTATTATTATTACCATCTCTGAATTCTCTGCAACCTCTCTAGGAGACTCGGCAATCGTTGCCCCCCTCTTCTCTAACTCTAGACACTTTGTTCTTGTCCTGTTGTATGCTGTCACTTTAAAGCCTGAATCCAACAAGTGTGTTGCCACTGCACTTCCTAGCATTCCTAGTCCGATTACTCCTATCTGTTTCACAGGCATCTAATGCCGCTCCTCATTTTGAATCTTCCAGTGGCCACTCCCAAATCTTGAGGATACAAATTCTAGCTGACCTAGGGTCTTGTCTCCCTTTTTGACCTTTGCAAAGTCAAACCTCTTCATCTTGATTATCTTCTCCTTGGGCCTGTATCCTCCCTCGATTATCTTGACTTTGAATCTCTTGCTTGCCTTGATGATCATCTTTCTTGCACTCTGAACATCCCCTATCCATGAGAACATCTCAAAGTCACCAAAATTTTCAGTTGATACGTCATATCCATACAACCTAGCTTCGAGTTTGATGGACTGTGACCCTGCCTGCTCGTTTAACCATGATATGACCTCCCTGCCGTGGCCCTTCTCTATGCCAAATGTCTCTGAATCCCCCAACACTGTACTTGGATCATTAAACCATAATAATCATTTTCAAATAACTGTTAGACTCAAATATTGACTTGATCCATGCTATTTCATGCTCACAGTTGACTGCAAGGATGTTGTATCCATCAGAAATGATCTGCTTGTTTATGTTGCAGACCAGGTGGCCGCAATTCCTACCCTAAAACAGCATCAATTTACGCTGTCATCTCTAGATGATGAAATCATTGACATCGCCGCTGTTATATCTGCGATAAAAGAGTATCTAGATTCCATACATGAGGGCCATAACTTTGCTGTCATTTCACACGATAACATCATACACATAACATCCATCTCTGGACGAATAATCAAAGAGTCTGCTCCAAAGTCAGAACACGAAATGTTCTCATGTACTCACTGTGGATTTATAACTCGTTACCAGGTAGAACTAAACGTACACATGAGAATTCATTACATCTGATTCTGAAAGGATTCTTTATAACCACTGATTACTTTGGAGTATCTGTGGATAAGGACATTGTCAAGGTATACTGTGAAAAATGCGATCTGATATTCGAGTCCCGTACAAAGTTTGAAAAACACTTTGATAGCCATGCCGCCGCTGTTGCATACGAGGCATGTCCAATTGACACCGTCATTGCAAAATTTGTGCGTCTATTCAGGCGTTCCTCACATGATTTGGACTAAGTCTTTTTAACTAGGCGCTATCTGTTTTCAATTATGAATAAGACGGGCATATTTGTAGGCATTATTGTTATCGCAGTTGTTGTAGGTACTGCAACTGCAATGTCTATGATGTCTTCTGAGACTCTTAATATTGAGACGGGCAGAACTCATGGAACTGTCTCCACTGAGATGGGCTCCCCAATCCTGGGTGACCCTTCTGCACCAATCACCATTGTTGAATTTGGTGACTATCAGTGCCACCAGTGCTATAACTGGTTTCACAATACAAGGCCTGCAATATTTGATGAATATATTGACACAGGAAAGGCAAATCTAGTATTTGTTGACTTGGCCTTTTTGGGGCGTGACTCTCCGGTAGCTGCTCAGGCCACTTACTGTGCTGAAGACCAGCAAATGTATTGGGAGTATCATGATATTCTCTACAACTCTCAGGAATCTCAAATTGATGGTGGATGGGCCAGCTCTGAACGACTAAAGGCGTTTGCGTTTAATCTTGGACTTGATACGGAACTCTTTGATAGCTGCCTTGACTCTGGTAAATACTCAAAGCGTGTACAGTACAACAGCGAACAGGCAAGAAATCACGGCGTACGTGGTACTCCGGGATTTATTCTGGTAGGTACTGATGACCAAAAGCAGCTTGGTGGTGCACAGCCATTTACTGTGTTTAAACAAATTCTGGATACACTGGCATGATTGCCGCACTCCGGATGGTATTTTCAAATCCCAAATACCTTGTCTTGTCTGTTGCAATATTTTCACTCATGATGGTAGGACTGCTTATCTTATCTGAGTACATATTTTTGGAACCATATCTAGTTTCACATCTTCCATCTGGAACTGAGTTTGGATTTGTACTCATTGTAATACTCTCAGCACTCTCTGCTCTTGTTCTTCCAATGAATGTATTCCGGATAAGCATACTAAAGAGATCAAGCCAGAAGGTCAGCGGAGGAATCTTTGGCTCTATTGTCGGCGCAGCTGCCGGTGCATGCAGCTGCGGTCCAATCGGATTTGCAGTAATCTCCACTTTTGGTTCTGTGGGTGCCACCACTACTGCGTTTCTGACCAACTATGAACTACCAATCAGAATAGTTGCCATCGGAATCTTGGCCATCACTTACTTTACTACTGTGAGATCCCTCAAAACCGAGTGCAAGCTTGATTTTAAACGCTGATTGATTTTAGTTATCAATCACGGTTCATCTCTCTAAATTCATCCCTCAATCATATGAGACAAGACTGTCAGGCACGGCTTTGATAATAACTATAGAAAGTATGCACTAAATTGACAAGTTTTTACAACCTTGGAATGTATCTTTAAAGTTTTTCTCAAGTATACTAGTGACCATCATCTATATCCCAATAAGGCCTGGTCGGAGAAACCCAGACGCCGACGAGATCGAGGACGCCGAAGATTAACATCAATATGATGAATCCATAGCTGCGATATTTATTTACCTTTTTTTAGATCTTTCATTATGCAGAACTGGCATCTGGTCTTTGGCATTCTAATAATTTCCAGTCCAATTTTGTTTGCAATGGCTGCATTTCCTGACTCTATAGCTTGGAGTTGGAATGAGGGAAGAGGGGGATATTTCTTTGCACTAGTATTCATAGTAGCCGAACTTGTCGGACTCCGGATTGTCATCTCAAAGAAGAGATTGTTATTTGTCATTCCCATGGCGCTTGCAACTATTACTTATCTTGTCTCCTTGGAATATGGTCTAAGAAACTATATTGTCGAGTCTGCGCAATTCTTTGATGTCCAGCTACTTGATTCTTGGACATGGATGTGGGACTTTGTTGTGATGGCAATCTTTGCAGTTGTCGCCCTGAGTATCTTCTTTGGAAGGCGCTGGATTAGGATTGCTCCTGCAGGTCCTATATTTCTGACCGGAACAGCAATAATACTCTCACTTGATGCATTCTTTCCATACGATACACTTGGTCCATTGCAATATGTTGTCCCCTACTTTATCCAGGCAAATGTGTGGTTGATCACAGTCCTTGACCTTGGTACTGCTATAGCCCGAGACAATGTAATGTTCTTGCGGGGCGAACACGGTTCTATGGCCCTTCAGGTATTCTGGCCATCAGCTGGGGTTCATAGCATAATTATCTTCTCGCTGGTTATTGGGGCATTCATGCTAAAGCTGAATATTACGAGATCTAGGAAGACAGCCTACTTTATCTTGGGAATTATTGGGACAATAATTGTCAACCTGATACGAATCTTTTCGCTGTCATGGTATGCGCTCAAAGTCACGACTGACCCTGTTGCGTGGGAGGAATATCACAAGATAGCCGGCGAGATAATGTTCCTGCCTTGGCTGTTTGCCTTTGTTCTCATAGTAGTACTTGTAGAGTCACGAAGGCTGAAAAAGCACCCCCCCACCACCCCAAAAGATCTGACCTAAAAATAGGCAGTAATGTCACTTTGCCCCTGAACATCTGAGAGTTCTGAGACTTTGACGCCTAGTCTTCTGATTGTGCGTGTCTGACTCTCTAGCGCCTCTTTTAGCAGCTGGTCTGCGGTTCTTTGCAACTCTTTGATATCTGATGTGGAGCTCTTTAGCATCCTGGTTCTTGACTTGTTTGACATATCTGACTGTACAAACTGTATCCCAACTGACTTGAATGCCTGATTATTCTTTTTGAGAACATCATGTACCTGACTGCAAAGCTCTGTAATGTTTTCATGCAAGAACTGATAGTCTTTAGAGTCTATCTTTAGTGTGGTTATCTTACTATACTGGACGCTCGCTTTTCTCTCTTTGACTGGCCTTTGGTCTATCCCTCTTACTGCATTGTAGATGTACGTCCCAGTCTTTCTGCCAAACTCCTTGTTCAAAGAAAAGACATCCATCCTTTTCAAATCCAAAACTGTCTCAAAACCCATCCCAGTCAATCTTGCCTCAGTCTTGATGCCAATACCTGGAATTGATCTGATCTTTAGCGGCTCTAGGAAACCAGCAACCTTATCTTGTGATACTATTGTCAGGCCGTCAGGTTTTTCAAAGTCTGATGCAATCTTTGAGACTAGCTTGTTTGGCGAGACTCCTATGGAGCAGCTAAGTTTTGTCTTGTCTCTGATGGTGTTTTTGAGCTGCTGCGCGAGATGGCCTGCCTTCTCAAAATTCCCATCTGTTCTCTCAGAGACATCAAGATATGCCTCATCTCTGCTCACATACTCAAAAGTATCTGCCCTTTTTTCTATGATACTCATTGCATTTTCTGACATTTCAGAATAAAAGTCAAAATCTACTGGCAAGAACACTGCATCTTCTCTGTCTTTTAATCTCTTTTTTGCAAATGATATAGGGATGCCTGACTTTACTCCGTATTTCCTAGCAGTATAATTTGCAGTTGCAATTGCGCCGCTATCGCCTCCCCTATCTGAAAAGACACAGACACATACGGGCTTTGTTCTTAGTTCTGGGGATCTCGTCTCTTCGCATTGGGCATAAAAATAGTCAAAGTCTATGTGGAAGACTATTCTTGTTTCCAATATTCTTCTAATACCGGCTTTGATTATTACTGTATCGTGCATTCATCTAAATAATGATGCAAGATATGATTCTCATGGGCTATCCCGTATCTACAGATGAAAATGGAATAAATCTAAAGCCTGCGGAGATGGAAAAAGAAAAGCTCTATCACTGCATATTCAAAGACAAGGCAATGCTGGTCTTTAAGGACTTGCAGGATAACTTGAATTGTTATGAGATTGAGGAGGCCGACCTAGTGGAGCAGATAAGAAAATGTAGCAATAATGACGATCTCGAAAAACTCTTTGAGGACTATTTGAAAGAAAAAACCTGAAAAATTAAATAAAAGCGAGAGAAAAGATTACTTGTACAGGAATTTAAAATTGAGCACCAAAAAATCAAAAGATGCAGAAGACATTTTATCGGAATTTGATTCTAGACGTAACCCCGAACCAACACCACAACCTGAAACACAACCTGAACCGGAACCAACACCAGAACAACAAGAACCAACACCACAACCTGAAACACAGCCTGAAACACAACCTGAACCGGAACCAACACCAGAACCACAACCAGAACCAGAACCAACACCACAACCTGAAACACAGCCCGAACCGGAACCAACACCAGAACCACAACCTGAACCGGAACCAACACCACAACAACAAGA
>DAXZ01000019.1:52582-58938 GCA_002506665.1 Nitrosopumilus sp. UBA526
AACCAGAACCAACACCACAACAACCTGAACCGGAACCAACACCACAAACTGAAACACAACCAGAACCAAGTACTGAAACTTTGAATTCCTCAAAATCTCCTGAAGAGAGGAATGTAATTTTTGTTGGCTCAAAACCTATCATGACTTATGTCTCTGCAACCCTGACTCAGCTTTCCACAAGACCAACCGTTACAATCACGGCTAGAGGAAAAAAGATCACACACGCAGTTGATGTCTCTCAAATGATCATTAAACGAATGAATTCTGTAGGATATGTTATCTCTGATGTGAGAATCTTATCTAGTCACCTAACTTCTCAGGATGGAAAAAAACGTAACGTATCTACTATCGAAATTGATATTTCAAAAAACTAGTTTACAGATACTGATATCAATTCTGTTTGGGGCTTTGATTGTAGTGATTGTAACTGGATTTCCAAATCTTTCTTGTAATGTTGAACATGTCGTACTATCTAACACCATCACTTCATACGAGAGATCATTAGACCCTGAAATTTGTGAAAACATTCTTGAAAGAATTGATATGTTTAATGACAAATGCCACCCCCCTGTAGAAATTTTAGATTGCGGCTAGGACACAATGTCTACCAAAAACATAATTCCAAAATATACCAACATCAGACTCAGTCCTATAACCACTACTTTGTAACTTTTGTTAGAAAGAATGCGTGAACTCTTTGAGGCAAGAAACGCGATTCCCCCAAGCCATACAAAATCCATCCAGATGTGCAGAAAAAACATAATCAGTATTCCTGAAAATGCCCAAATCAACATGGCATCTGAAATTAATTTGAGTCCGATAGTAAGCCACCATATGATAAAAAATGGATTCAATGCGCTAAATACAATCCCTGCCACTAGTGGTCCATGTGTAGGCGTTGATGCGATATTCTTGTTTTTCTGCACTATTGATCTTATCTGCAATGCTGCAAATGCAAAAAGTGCAACTGCTCCAAAAACAGATACCAGTGTTCTAAATTCAGGAAAATCTTCTAATGAAAAAACCCCCACTCCTAACAGAACAACTAGTGGCAACTCGACGATCGTGTGACCAACGGCCATCTTGATACCTGATTTTACCCCTCCCCGTAGCCCGTATGACACGTTTGCCACAAAAAATGGCCCCGGAGCCATAACCCCTGATGCTGAAACGGCTATGACAATTACTGCAAACTCCCAGATCTGAATCACTGCTTTTTGAATTATCTAGTTGTAAAATAAACACATCTAGTCTCTTTGCAATTACCAGTCCTCGTATACACCAGTGACTTTCTCCTGTTGTGAGTGTATCTTGAACTTTTATCTCTTTAATCTTGTGACTAGTGCTGCATAGATAAACGGCAGTATAGTTGTCACCTCTGCATGAAGTGTTGACTGTCTTGCCATCGGCGTTACCTTGCCCCACGAGATCGCCTCTCTGACCAACGCCCCGCTAAGACTACCATCAAACTCTTGTGCAGTGGTGATATAAAACGCATAATCTAGTCCTTCTCTGTACTGATTCCACCATAGCGTGTGATGCTTTGAGATTCCACCACCTATCATAAACGCCCCTGACTTTTCTGCCTTGAAGATCCGCCCCGATAACAAGTCTGCATCCCCTGTCATATCCAACCTAAAGTCGCGGTGTTTTTGTATGAACAGCCAGATCTGACTTCCTACAGCGCCGTCCATTATTCCGGGAACTATTACATCAACGTCATTTTTGTACGCCCAATGCAAAAATGAATCCGCGCCTAGGTGACTTCCAATCATCTTGCATATCTGAGCAGTACTCATCTGCCTTGTCCCTTTTTGGTACTCTAGCTCTAGGAATTCCTGCATCTTTTCTTCGATTAGTGGACCATAACTATCCATTGGGACTAGTATGTTTCCTAGCCTGTGAATGTTCTTGTCTGCAAGCTCCCGGTCATCCATTGTAAATGATCCTTCCTTGTAATTAGAGAAATGTCTGGCAATGTCGTGATCTAGCGCACCACATGTTGTAACTATAACATCAAACCACCTGTTTCTGATCATGTCTTTTATCACACCTCTTAGTCCTGTTGATACTATGGCACCTACAAACGAGACAAATCTTAGACACTGCTTGTCTGAGATCATGTCTGTTAGGATCTCAAGCCCGTCTGAGAGATTGACTGACTCAAACCCACCTGACTGGGACATTTCTTTGAAAATCTTCTCTATTGGCATATCTGGGTCAATCTTGATGTCCTTTACTTGCCGGCCTGGTTCTATCATGAGTCTGTCTGCCGGTATCATGTATAAAATCCTTGTAATATATGAAAATAATTTTGCCTAACGTCTTTATTTTTATGTTGTAAACTCTATATCCAATCTCTTACTAGGTCGCAGATTGATTAGATGACTCGTAGATTTTCTTGATAGGGCATTTTGACCATACATTTGGCATTAGGATGAACTAATTTTACTACATCACATCAGATAAACTTTAAACCCGTCTAATAATAGCAAACATAGATTGTCAGATAGAATCAAAGTAGGCCTAGTGGGTATCGGCAACTGTTTTTCGGGACTTATTCAGGGAATCGAGTATTATAGAGAAAACCCATCACAGGAAGTTACCGGAATCATACATGACAAACTAGCTGGATATGGGATTTATGACATTGATTTTGTATGTGGATTTGACGTAGGTGAGAACAAGGTTGGTAAACTTCTTCATGAGGCAATCTACGAGTTTCCAAATATGGTCGACTGGATTCCAAAAGACAAACTACCAAAAAAAGACGCTATGGTCTATGAGAGTCCTGTACTTGACGGTGTAGGGCTGTGGGTTGAGAACAGGATAAAACCAATCTCAAGCACAAAGACTCCTGAAGAGATTGCTTTTGATGTCAAAAAGATACTCAAAGAGAAAGGCGTTGAGATAATCGTGTCATACCTTCCTGTAGGCTCTGATAAGGCAACAGAGTTCTGGGCTCAAATTTGCCTTGATACTGGCACAGCATTTGTAAACTGTATCCCTTCCTTTATAGCATCTGATGAGCGATGGGCCAAGAAATTTGAGGAGAAAAATATTCCGTGTATAGGAGATGATATCAAGGGCCAAGTTGGTGCAACCATTGTACATAGGACACTTGCCAAGCTGTGCGATGACAGGGGAACCAAGATTGAAAAGACATACCAGATCAACGTTGGGGGCAACACTGACTTTCTCAACATGAAAGAGCAAGACAGGCTAATCTCCAAGAAAATATCAAAGACAGAAAGTGTGCAAAGCCAGCTATCTGAGAGACTAGACGATGACCAAATCTATGTGGGACCATCTGACTTTATACCGTTTTTGGGAAACACAAAGCTAATGTTTATGAGAATCGAAGGCCGCCAGTGGGCAAACATTCCTTACAACATGGAGGTTCGTCTCCAAGTCGATGACAAGGCAAACTCTGCAGGAATTGTAGTAGATGCTATCCGTCTTGCAAAGATCGCCCTTGATAGGGGCATAGGGGGACCCATAAAACCTGCAAGCGCTTATCTCATGAAGCATCCTATAGAGCAAACCTCTGATGTTCTAGCAAAGATTGCGTGTGAAAAGTTTGTCGCAGGTGACTAGCATACACTTTATAATATCATATTTTTTTCCTGTTCTAATATGAATATAGTCTTCTTGGTATTTGCAGTTTTTTTGACTATGTCATTTGGGACGGCCTTTGCTACACCGCCAGACGTAATTGATATTGGAGGATATGCTATTTCCCAAAATAACATCCTGCTTTACTGGAGTATTCCTAGGGGGGGGGGCGAGGATGTTGATTATACGGTACAGTACAAACTAGGTGATGCTGATTGGGTAGACCTCGATTCTAATCTTAGAGTTATTAATAATTTTGTAATCTTTAATTATACTCAAGCTAGTGAAAATACATATCAATTTAGGGTGATTGCCTCTGTTGGCTCTGAGACTTCTACATCTAATATTATTCGCATACAATCTTCTGCAAACCCGTCTCCTCCTGTGTATGGGGGAATTGGGCTTGTGGCAACCACTAGTTTTCAGTCAGTCACACTGACATGGACTCCTGAAGATAACTCTGATCCTGTTACATATCATGCCAAGTATCGTCTTGCTGAATCAGGTGATCCTTTTACTCCTTTATCTGATAATCTCGTTGATCCTGGTGGGACTATTATTGAAAACCTTGCTACTGGAAAATATGAATTTAGAGTCATTGGCGAAAACAGTGCAGGTATCCTTTGGCATTCTATTGATGTTACTCTTGATCCTATAAATCCTGACTTGGATAAAATTACTGACTTTGTGGGATACGGTGCTACTCAATATGATGTTCGTCTTCACTGGACTCCGCCTAGTGTTGGTTCTTCTATTCTTGATTATACACTACAGTATAGACCTGGTACTCAACATGCATGGAGTAATCTTGCCACAATTCCGCTAACTGATCTTATTCCAATCATGGGTCAAAAGACGTATCTTTATCTGGGCTTTGATGCAGATGATGAAGGACCAAATTATTTTAGAGTGATTCCGAGAACCAATGCTGGTTTTGGTGAGCCATCTAACGACTCTTATGTGGAGCTTACCAGTGTCGGCGAACCATTCTTTCTTTATGCAAGAGCTGGAGATATGCAAGTAGACATGGCATGGGATATAATTGGTGGTGAAGGCAGTCCAGTAATTTTTACTGATCATTATTTTATTCAATACGCTTCTGGTGCTAACTCTTATGGACTTCAGCCTCATGGTAATACTAAAAACCGTGAAATTCTAATTACTGAACTAGAGAACGCAGTGGAATATACCTTTGTTGTGACCCGCGTAGGAGTTGATGAAACTCGGCATATATCTAAACCAATACGTGCAACCCCTGATATCGTTCCTAATGCACCAGATAATATTCAATCTACTGTTGGCTATAGAACAATCGGCCTGACCTGGGATATCCCTGTAGATAATGGTGGTACTCCTGCTACCAGTTATCGTATAGAATATCTTTATCACGGAAAACAGACCGTGTATGTTACTGACACATCGGTTGTTATTCGAGGTCTGACGAATAACAATATACAAAACTTTAAGGTGTATGCCATAAATAATTTCGGTTCGGGGGTGGCAGCTAGTATAGATGTAGATACGAATGTCCTTCCAGCTCAGCCCCCTGGCGTTATCTTAGAATCTGGAGACAAACATGTCCGTGTGAGCTGGGGTGTTCCTGATGATAACGGTTCTCCTATTACGGGATATATCATAAGATATGGTAGCAACCAAGATAATCCTGAGAATAGTATTCCTCTGGGAAGTGATGTTAGGACATATGTTGTTGACGGTCTGACAAATGGCGTAACATACCACTTTAAGATCTCAGCTGTAAACATTATAGGTGAGGGTTTCGGATCTTATTCTCTATCTAGGACACCATCAGGAACTCTTGGCCCTCCTGAAAACTTGTCGGCTATGAGCGGAAATCAAGAGATCACACTAACATGGACTATACCTACTGATACGGGAGGAAATCGTATTGAAGGTTATGTCGTAAAGTACGGAGTTTCCGGTAGCGAACTTGTAGAGTTTGATGATCCAGATAGAACTGATCTAACTGCTACTATTACTGGCCTTCCAAACGGCACAAAGCACATCTTTGAGGTATTTGCAGTACGAAATTTTGTGGCATATGAATACCATGGTAACGTCATAGCACTCCCAGCTCGCACTACTGCAACACCATATACTTTACCTGACGCACCTAATAACTTTACAGCTGTTGGAGAAGATAGACAAATCACATTAACATGGACTCCACCTGCAGATAACGGCAATGCCATAACAGAATATGTCATAAGGTATGGTACTGATAAAAATAATCTTGATACCACACATCCAGGCCCCATCACAGCATCCCCTCTTATCCTCCGAAACCTAGGACCTAATCTATACCACTTTGAAATAACTGCCAAAAACGCAGCAGGTGAAGGACTCGCGGGTACTGCCTCTGCAACACCATATGAGGTACCTGCCTCACCAACTATCACAGAAGCAATTTCTGGTGACGGCACAATCACATTAGCATGGGATGCACCTACCGGTACCCCCATTACAGGTTACCGTGTATGGTATAATGATAATGCAGGAGTTCGGAAGACCATAGATCTGAGAGATGTCTCAACTACTCTTATTTCACGCCTACAAAACGGCTTTGCGTATACCATTAGTGTAGCTGCATTAAACGGTGGTCATATCGGACCTACAGATACCATAACTGCAACACCAGCAGCTGTTCCTGACGCACCTGCCTCACTAGGAGCTGTGCGCGGAAACACACTAGTCACATTAACATGGACTGTACCTGCAAATAA
>DAXZ01000057.1 GCA_002506665.1 Nitrosopumilus sp. UBA526
CAAACAGACCAAAAGCTCAGGAACATTATGATACAATGGCAGTTCAAAAAGAACTTTCTGAACCAGATGAAATTTTGCTAATAGACGATGTCATAACAATGGGATCTACTTTCATGGGAGCTGCAAATAGACTGAGAGATGCGTTTCCAAATGCCAATATTCGGGCATTTGCAGGAATAAAGACAATAAGCAGACCAGAAAAATTTAAAATTCATGTATAGGAGAAATCAAGATTTATGGTGAAAATACATACAATGATTGTATCAAATAATGAAATTGGATATTATTTGGTCATAGAATTAGAGATCTAGTGCTTGGAGAAACATTCTAAATTTCTTGCCAGTAAACAATTCATTTTTACTAGTTGAGACAATTAAAAAATTGTGAAAACACTAGTAGTATGTGGTATAGTAATATTTTTGACAGTATCCCTACTCACACAGCAGCTAGAATCTGATAATGACATTCATATCCTATTGCAAAAGAGCGTTCCATTTGTTGGAACAGAGACTCCGAGAATGCAAGGAGCTGACGGTTCTGGAATCAGGATTGCAATAATAGATACCGGAGTAGATTTTGAGCATCCAGACCTGCTAGGGTGGGGGCCTGGCAAAAAGGTTGTAGGTGGATTTAATTTCATACAGCAAGGCAGTCTTCCCCGGGATACTAACGGCCATGGCACCCAAGTGGCAGGAGTCATTGCAGCTGACGGACAGATACAGGGCATGGCGCCAAAGGCTGAGATATTATCATACAAGGTCTCCGAAGACGGGGAAGGAGTGTCTCCAGAACTTATTATGCAGGCAATAAAAAAGGCAATAAAAGACAAGGCAGATATAATCAACATTAGTCTCGGAGTCAACAAGACAAATGCGCAGATTGAACGCGCAGTCAATCTAGCATCACAAAATGGCATCCTAGTTGTTACAGCGGCAGGCAATGATGGGCCAGACTCGGAAACAATTGGCAGTCCGGGACGTAACTTTAAATCAATAACTGTTGGTGCCACATACAATAATTTGACTTCGAGCTTGGTTGCAACACTAGAGGTAGACAAAAAACCATATACGGTAATTCCAATGATCGGCACCTCAAAACTCTTAGAGCCAATAACTGAGAAACTAGTCTTTGGAGGATATGGAAAGGTAAATGACTTTGAAGAGTTGGATGTTAAAGATGCCATAGTGATAGTTGAGCGCGGAAGTGATGATGATGAAGAGATGTTATACTTTTCAGCAAAGGAGGAAAATGCAGCAGCTGCTGGTGCACGTGCACTAATCATATACAATAACCAGCCCGGGATTTTTCTTGGCGAGCTGATACACGAGTTTATAAGACCAGGATACGTGCCGCAGATTCCAGTAGTGTCAATTGACAGGCAGGAAGGACTAGAAATTATAGAGTCTGATAGTGGTGTATTGCATCTGTTTTATAATCCAGACTATGTAGCGCACTTTAGCTCAAGGGGCCCTGTATCGCCATTTTACATAAAGCCTGACATCCTAGCACCGGGCGCATACATCAACACCACACAAAAGCATGCAGGATACAACATTACTAGCGGCACAAGCTATGCAGCTCCGCATGTCAGTGGGGCGGCCGCACTATTACTGCAGAAAAACCCAGAATTAATTCCACAGGAGATAAAGTCCCTACTGCTTACAACGTCAAAACCCGTCTCTGATGCATACGGAAACGAGTTTTCCATCCATGATGCAGGTGCAGGAAGGCTTGATATCAAAAGTGCCTTTGATGCAAGACTAGTCATTACACCCCCAAACTTTGTAGTCAGTGCATCAACTGATGACCCAGTAGCTCAGCAGCAGCTCCATCTAAAGCCACTCAGAGGTGCCATAAATGATATCTCTGTAGAATTTGTCGGCCCTGAATTCATAGAGTTCTCACATGTCCTGGAAAAAGATACACTATACATCACAATGAGTGTAAATGAAGAAAGATTCGGGAGTCATGAGGGGAGGATAATTTTATACCATGACAATACACGCTATACCATTCCCCACATCATACACTACACCCAAGGCTCAATATCGGCAGTACAGCAAGATACAAGAATATACTTTGATGTGTATCACCCAAAAGAGTGGAGCTTTGCAAAGATTACCGTAACAGACACTGACGGGGATACTCGCATTGTAACTGCAACTCCATACAAAAACGCATTTTTAGATATCTACAAAAATTCCATATACTGGATAGATGCAAAAATCAGAGTGGACGGTAATTCGTCAAAAGCCTTTGATATAATCAAGACCGACATGATAGAATCAGATAAAATGTATGTCTACATCCCGGAGAGGCCCATACTCATAATAGGTGTCATACTTGGAGGAGTCTGCATATTTGGAATCATAAAGACTAGATTCTAGGGCCTGCAGTAATTATGTCCCGGGACACGTCAGTAAACTTTGCAAAGTTTTCAACAAACATCGCAGCCAACTGCCTAGCTGCGGCATCATACGAGTCCTTCTCACCCCAAGTGTTCTTTGGGTCTAGTATCTCTGAGGGTACCCCCTGTACGGTATCAGGAATATCCAGATTCAGTAAATCATCGTGCCTATACCGCACGGCATCAAGATCACCTGAGAGTGCCGC
>DAXZ01000042.1 GCA_002506665.1 Nitrosopumilus sp. UBA526
TCACTTGCCAGAAAGATTAGCACAAGACACAAGATTCGCATGCCATATTCTATCAGAATGGTCTTTTGTAAAAGATGCAAGTCCTTTATTGCGCCCGGAGTAAATTCTCGGATTCGATTGGGGCGAGCATCTGTAAAATCAATCAGAATATCTTGCAACTTTTGCGGGCATATCTATCGCAAGATCATACCTTTATAAGACGATTATCGATTTTTTTACCTTATGGCAAAGGTGTACGATGTACCTGCAGATGTATTGATAGAGAGACTATCATCTGCCCTAAAGGGCGAGGAGATTCCGGCACCGGTGTGGATTCCGTTTGTAAAGACAGGAGCTCACGCAGACAAGCCTCCACAGAACAGAGACTGGTGGCATACTAGATGCGCCTCTATTATGAGAAAGATTTACCTTCACGGACCTATCGGAATTAATGCACTACGAAATAATTATGGAGGTGGCAAGCCTTCAGGATATGGCGCTGCTCATCACAAGTATGCGGGTGGCGCAATAATTCGTAATGCAATACAGGGACTAGAGAAACTCGGCTATGTCACAAAGGTCGAAAAGAGGGGACGTATAATATCAAAGCACGGGATGCAGAAACTTGATAGACTATCAACTGAGATTCTAAAGGAAATGATTATCAAGGAACCAAGACTGCAGATGTATTCATAGATTTAAAATGAGTTTACCAGAATCCAACGAGCCACATGATGCAGGACATGAAGCTGCACAGAAAGAACAGATTCTCAGGCAGTTATTATCCCCCGAAGCCCGAACACGGCTAGGCAACATTAGAATGGTAAAGCCCGAGCTCTCAGAGATGGTGGGGCAGTATCTGGTTGGAATGGCAACCCAAGGAAAGATTCCAGGCCAGATAAGCGATGAGCAGTTAAAGCAGATACTGTTATCCATACAGCAACCCAAACATGATTTCAAGATAAACCGAATATAGACACGTAATGTACAGAGAAAATATAATTATGGGTTATAGTCAGTCAACACATGAAAGCCCTAGTATACACAGAATATGCACCAGATGATAATTTTGCCAAAATCCTCAAAATCCAAGATATCGATGATCCAAAACCAAAATCAGACGAGATAGTCTTTACAGTAAAAGCAGCTGCCTTGAATTATAATGATATCTGGGGAATGCGTGGCCAGCCAGTCCCTGTACCGCTACCACATGTCTCAGGCTCTGATGCCGCCGGTGATGTAATATCAGTAGGTGAGGACGTCCAAAACATCAAGGTAGGGGATCGAGTCGTATCGCACTCTAACATGTCATGTCGTGTATGCAAGGCATGTACTGACGGCAGAGAGTTTGACTGTATAAAGAGAACTATCTGGGGATTCCAGACAGGTCCTAACTGGGGCGGATTCGCCGAAGTTACACATCTGCCAGAGGTCAATATAGCAAAGATTCCGGAATCTGTATCATACGATGATGCAGCAGCTGCATCGATGACACTCTTGACATCATGGCACATGCTTGTAGGTAGGGCAAAGATTACTCCGGGACAGACTGTATTAATTATGGGCGGCGGTTCTGGAGTGGGCAGCTTTGGAATCCAGATTGCAAAACTATACAACTGTGATGTGATAGCCACTGCTAGTCCTGACAAGCTAGAAAAATGTCTAGCGCTCGGAGCAGACCACGCCGTAAACCACAGAAAAGATGACTGGCACAAGGAGGTTAGAGCAATTACTAAAGAGATTGCAAAGAGAAAACACGAAGTACCAGGAATTGACGTATCTTTTGATCACATAGGTGAGACCCACTGGAACAAACAGCTAACTCTGCTAAAGTATGGTGCAACACTTGTCTCTTGTGGCGCAACAACGGGGTACAATGCCCAGACTGATCTCAGACATGTCTTCTTTAAGGGAACAAACATACTAGGCTCAACTCAGGGGACAAAGGCCGAGCTAGAACAGGGACTATACTGGATGGGCCAAGGAAAGATAAAGTCAACCATTGACTCGACATATACGTTTGAGCAGGCATCTGATGCCCACACAAAGATGCTCACAGGAAAAGGACTCTTTGGGAAAATATTGCTAAAGCCCGAGGGCGTCTAGTCATCTGATGACTCTGTACCGAAGTTGTATTTTTGTTCCGGGGAATAATTCTAGATTTTTAGAAAAAGCAAAGACTCTTCGGGCAGATATTGTATGTCTTGATCTTGAGGACTCTGTTCCAGATGACGAAAAAGCCAATGCTCGTACACTGATAAAATCTGCACTGGAATTTGAGCATGAATCTCTGGTATTTGTCAGGACAAACTCTCCTGAATCTGGGCAAATACCTGACGATCTTGATATAATAGTCCAGCAAGGCATCTGCGGGATTGTCATACCCAAGGTAAATGACACAGATGAGCTCAAAAAAATTGTAGATATTTTATCTGGTATAGAAGAGTCTCGGGGGCTAGACCCCATACAGATAATTCCATCCATAGAATCTGCGCAAGGCGTGGTAAATGCGTTTAATATCGCATCCTTTGGATCTCGGGTGCCTGCGATAATATTTGGAGTCTTTGATCTGCTAAATGACATCAAAGTCGAGTATACCAAACACTCTCTAGGTGCGCAGTACTCTAGAGCAAAGATAGCTATAGACGCACATGCGGCCGGAATCGTAGCAATTGATGCAATCTGGCAAGACCTGACAGACTCTAAAGGACTAAAAGACGACTGCAAGCTGGGCGCGAGTCTGGGGTATTCTGGAAAAAGCATCATCCATCCTGACCAGATTGCTATTGTCCACAAACTGTTTCATCCAAACAAGAGTGAACTATTATGGGCACACAAAGTATCCAAGGCTTATCTCGAGTCTATAAAAGCAGGCAAGGGCGCAACTGTTCTAGAAGGCAAGATGATAGACGAGGTGCACTATAAACAGGCAAAGGCACTGCTTGACTTAGATACCTTATAGGTATAAAGAATCATAAACATTATCATGGTAGACCTCCTTGACCCCTCAAATGTAATAACTAGGATGTTTAATGCCCAGAGATATGACGAGATGTTCAAGTATTGCAAAGAACTGTTGTCAAAAATTCCAAATGACATGATTGCACTGCAAAACATATCACTTGCATCTATACATCTACAAAAATATGATGAGGCAGTAGAGTTTTGTAACAGAGTTTTAGAGATTAAAAATTCTGATACGTATGCGCTAAAAAACAAAGTGTATGCCCTCGAGTGCTTGAAGCAGTACGAGCAGGCCTTGGAATCATGCAGACACATACTAGCTGCAAATCCCAAAGACATCTGGGCACTAAACAGCATGGGACTATCACTCAACGAGCTAGGCCGCCATCAGGACGCCATTAAATATTATGACACATCATTGGAGATAGACCCTGGAGACATTACATCTCTTATGAACAAAGCATTGTCTCTGAGTTATATTGGCAAATATGAGGACGCAATAAAATATTATGATATGGCCCAGTCAGTTGATGCGAAACTCAAGGAGTTGCCCCTTGCAAAGTCTCGTCTCTTTGAGCGACTGGGCATGACTGACGATGCATTTTTGGCAGCACAAGGCGTTCTTAATCGAGACATGGACAAAATAAAAAGAGATGCCAGAGAACACAAGTGCTCGGTATTTCACCAGTTCTGTGATGAAGAGTACAAGGCATCTCAATAATTTGTAGTGCTGTGTTGTTGGATCTCTCAGCCATATGCTTATAGCATTATGTGTATGTCTATACCATTATGGTTTCTGGCAAGACGATGGGCATTGTAGGTATTATTGTATCATTAGGTGTGATAGGACTCTGGGTGTGGCCTGGGGACAATGCTGATACTCCAGACAGCATAATTATTGATACCGAACCTGTTGATGCCGACCCAGCTAGTACCGAACCTGTTGATACCAGCCCAGCTAGTACTGACCCA
>DAXZ01000013.1:0-527 GCA_002506665.1 Nitrosopumilus sp. UBA526
TCTCAAAGGAATCGGCATACCTCTTGATGGCAACTACTACTGTATTGAGATTGACCGAACTATTTAGAATCCGCTCTATCTCTGGCTGAATCTTTACTGCAAGGGCCGTGTAGTTTATCAGATCCATCTTCATGCAGTCATAAACCGAACGGTTTCTAGTGATAATCTCCCTTACGACCTCTGGGATGGACATACTTAGCCTCATTAAGATTATTATATAATGTCAGTTATAATAGGATTGTGTAAGAAATCAAAGGAAAATCATAAATCTTTATATAATGTCATATATATGACATATACTAGGTGAATATGACAATGTTCTATGATAGCGAACTTGACAGATTCTTCAAGAGAATGTCAGACTCTTTTTTTGACAGGGATGACATCTTTGAGGAATTTACAAGCACTAGACCCGGCCCATACTATTGCGGCTATACAGTTGCCGTTGGGCCTGATGGGAACCCTGTTGTAAAGGAGCACAGAAACAACAAACCCGGTACCCTGCCATCTGGTACACGAGAACCACC
>DAXZ01000013.1:616-2259 GCA_002506665.1 Nitrosopumilus sp. UBA526
GCAGAACATGGCAAAAAGAGATACCACATCAACATTCCACTAGAACACAAGGTTGATGAGAACTCTGCAAAAGCTTCTTACAAGAACGGGATCCTGCAGCTGATCTTTGCATTAGCTGAGGATGAAAAACCAAAAGCAAAAAGGGTGGAGGTTGAATAAACCCCACTTTGATTTTTTTAGGTGATGAAGTTGAATGAAATAATTTTAAAGACAGATGAAATACCACAACAACATGTTGGACGGGGCAGAGCCATAGTTGATCCCAAAATTATCGAGGAGCAGGGATGGAACACCGGACAGATTTTAGAACTGACATACAACAAAAAGACACACGTAAAACTCTGGCCTGGCTCACCTGAGGAGTATGGTTCGGGCATTATTCGAATAGACGGACTTGGCAGACAAAACATTGGGGCAGGCATTGGTGACAAGATCTCACTAAGATCAGTCGAGGCAGCAGATGCCCAACAAATAGTCTTGTCTCCTACGGAAAAGATTTCAGCAGAAGGACTGCAAGAATACATGACATACAACTATCTCAATCATGTATTTACAACCGGAGACTCTGTCTCCCTAAACACCCAGATGGGCAGCAGAATCCAGTTTGTCGTGACAAGCACCAGACCATCAAAACCAGTTATCGTTACAGAAGAGACCATATTCAAGCTTGGAGCAATGACAAAGGCAGTCGACTCAACCATGCCTAGGATCACATATGACGAGCTCGGGGGACTGAAAAACGAGGTCCAAAAGATTCGTGAGATGATAGAGCTGCCAATGAGACATCCCGAGCTGTTTGAGAAGATAGGTGTGGAGGCCCCAAAAGGCGTACTGCTGTATGGCCCTCCAGGTACCGGCAAGACCCTGCTTGCAAAGGCAGTAGCTGGCGAGACCAATGCTCACTTTATATCACTAAGCGGCCCTGAAATCATGGGCAAGCACTATGGCGAGAGCGAGGAGCGAATCAGAGAGATCTTTACCCAGGCAGAAGAGAATGCTCCAAGCATAGTCTTTATCGATGAGATTGACTCTATTGCCCCAAAGAGAGACGAGGTCTCTGGCGAGCTAGAAAAGAGAATTGTCTCACAGCTGTTAACTCTGATGGACGGCATAAAGTCTAGGGGCAAGGTTGTAGTGATTGCAGCTACGAACAGACCTGACTCCATTGATCCTGCACTCAGGAGACCCGGAAGGTTTGACAGGGAGATTGAGATTGGAATTCCTGACGATGAGGGAAGGTTTGAGATACTCTCAATCCATACACGCGGCATGCCAATTGATGAGAAAGTGGATCTCAGACAAATCTCAAAGATCGCTCATGGATTTGTGGGAGCTGACTTGGCGGTACTATCAAAAGAAGCTGCAATGCATTCTCTTCGTAGAATACTTCCAGACATTGATCTTGACGAGGAGCAGATATCGTCTGAGATTCTTCAAAAGATTCAGATTACAGGTGATGATTTCAGAGATGCATTCAAGGAAGTCAGGCCGAGCGCACTCAGAGAAGTACAGGTACAGATTCCAAACGTAAGCTGGGATGATGTTGGCGGGTTGAACCAGCTAAAAGAAGAACTGCAACAGGCAGTGGAATGGCCAACAAAGTACAAGGATGCATATGACTATGTAGGTATGGAGACACCAAA
>DAXZ01000013.1:2352-2525 GCA_002506665.1 Nitrosopumilus sp. UBA526
GGCGAGTCCGAAAAGGGAGTACGAAGAATATTCACAAAGGCAAGACAGGCAGCTCCATGTATCATATTTTTAGACGAGATCGACGCGCTAGTTCCAAGAAGAGGCAGTAGTGGTTCGGGGTCACATGTCACTGAAAATGTGGTGTCCCAGATTCTCACAGAAATTGACGGACT
>DAXZ01000013.1:2601-2736 GCA_002506665.1 Nitrosopumilus sp. UBA526
CTGCTCAGACCAGGCAGATTTGATAGAATAATAAAAGTTCCAAACCCTGATGCAGAGGGGAGACTGCACATCTTTGGGATTCACACAAAGAACAAGCCGCTAGGAGATGATGTAAACATATCAGAACTAGTCAAG
>DAXZ01000013.1:2790-4709 GCA_002506665.1 Nitrosopumilus sp. UBA526
ATCAAGGAGATTAAAATTACTCAACAGGATCTGATCGGTGCTATGGACAAGCCTCTAAAAGAGATACACGCACTCAGTCCGTAACAGTCTAAATACTCTGAAAGATGACGTGAAATCATGAAACTGTATCTTGATTTTGAGCCATGCAAGGAGTGCAACACAATGATGACTGAACTGAGCAGTCCTGAGATGTTGTTTGCCGACGAAAAGACTAGGACAGACGAATCAGCAAAGTTTCTCAGGCATCTAACATATAACCACAACGAAGTCGTCCAGGCAGTCATGAATGATCTTCCCAAACAGAAAAGGGATCAAGAGCCTGATTTTTACAAATAATCATATTCATATACAAAACCGGTGTTAGAATAAAAGATGAAAACCAGACACATCCTGAGTATTACTGTCCTACTTGTATCGGCTTTATCTTTGCAGACCATATCAGCATTTGAGACAGAACAAGAACCCGAGCCTCCCCTGATTCCTCAGCCTAACCCAACACCTGACCCCATCCGAATGCCAGGCCAAAGCCCTGCACCAGACCCGTTCCCCGGAGAGTCTGACTCTGAAAAGATACAACGACTAGTAAAAGAGAACAGCAAACTCAAAGGACAAAACGCCAACCTACAAAATCAGATATCATCTCTAAAGAACGAAAAGTCGATACTGCAAGACGAGATAACAACACTAAATGATTCCATCAAAGGTCTCAAAAAAGTCATCATGGAGCAGGTTCGTGTGATAATGGAACTGTCAAATCAACTAAAGGAGATCTTGTTTGAAAATATGTTTATTCCTACAATACAACTCTTCTAACTATCTTTATTGCATCTTTATAGTCAGCCGCTGTGTGCCAATCTGATCTTTCTGTAGAAGGCTAGAAATCTATAAAGAACAAACAAAGATTATTCGATCAGTAAGAGTTATACTAAATGTTAAAATGTATGTGTAAAAATATTATGTCTGATGATGGATTTTAACACCACAAATGGCAAAAAGCGTGGCGAGCTAGAAAAGAGGTGTGTTTACAATGATTAGTAAGAAAGAATGGGTATTGGGAATATTGTGTGGAATACTTTTGATACCCCCACTCACACCACTAGGCGTACTTTTCTTCATTATATTGGTCTACAAGGCATTTAAAAAATGTCAAATCATCAAGGTAGACGAAGAGGAAGAACACGGACATTATATACAAATGGATGACCCTAAAGAAACGTTTGACAGCAAAGCTTACAGAAAGATACAGGAGAAATACAGATGACTCTGTGCAAAGACAGGATGATCATTTACCGATGTGTCAAAATACCAGTCCTCACTGTAGTGTTTTGATCTAACAGATCTATAAATTACGAAACGCCCTTTTGTATATTATTGAGACTTTCAGGCAAGGTTGCACTAGTTACTGGCGGAAGCCGCGGGATAGGGTTTGCCACTGCAAAAATTCTATCTGAGAACGGCGCAACAGTAGCAATCACTGCCAAAGACAGCAAAAGACTAGAAAAGGCGGCATCAAATATTCCCAACGCCATAGGCATTGCAGCTGATATCCGAAACACACCAGATGTAAGAAATGTTCTAAGCAAGACAATTGCAAAGTTTGGCAGACTGGATATTCTTGTAAACAATGCAGGAATATTTCCCAAGATAAAGAAACTACACGAGATTGATGAGGCTGACTGGAATGACATACTGGATGTAAATCTCACTGGCCAATTCAGATTCACAAAGGAGGCAATTCCACATCTACAAAAGACGTCTGGGTCTATAATCAACATCTCATCTGACTCTGGACTAAAGGCATTTCAAGGATTTGACGTTGATGCATATTCGGCATCAAAAGCTGCCATGATACTGCTGACAAAGTGCTGGGCACTAGAATACTCAAAGGACAGAATCAGGGTTAACTGCATATGTCCGGG
>DAXZ01000013.1:4792-16671 GCA_002506665.1 Nitrosopumilus sp. UBA526
ATGAACTCATTAATGGAGGAGGGGCAAAGATGATGAAGACTAGAAAGGACAAGGCAAAACTAATCATACTCTTGGGAATAATCTGGATAATCATTACACTACCTCTGCCGTGGATAATAAACAATCCCGAAGTATCAACAGCACAGTTCAATACCATTCTTGCCATAATCGGAGTAATGTCAATACCATTTGTTGTCCTAGGTGTTGTCTGGACACTAAAGCCAGAACTTACAACTTAGGCAGAGATCTCAATTGACAAGCATTCCTATTCCTGGCAAGACATCTGAGCTAGACATTGCCATCAGGGCGGCGCAAGCTGCCGGCAGTGCAATTCTAGAGATCTATAACGGAGATTATAACACATCTACAAAGGACGATGACTCGCCAGTTACAGACGCTGATCTGAAAAGCAACGAGGTCATTAGAGAGCATCTCTTGCAGACAAGACACACAATCCTCTCTGAAGAAGACAGAGACAACTCTGACAGACTATTACAGGAGACAGTCTGGATAGTAGACCCGCTTGACGGAACACTTGATTTCATTGACAAGACAGGCGAGTTTACTGTTATGATCTCACTGGTCAGAGACAAGAGACCTGTTCTAGGAGTGATAGGATGGCCTACTAGAGGAATACTGTTTGCAGCACAGAAAGGATGTGGGGCATTTAGATTCTCAAATGATAAATGGGAGCAGATATCAGTAACTAAAACCTCAGACATTACAAGATGCAGAATAGTCGGCTCTAGACATCATCTCTCAGACAAAGAGAGACGGCTTGTCAGGAAACTAGGCATCAAGGACTTTGCAAGTATTGGCAGCTCACTAAAGGTTGGAAAAGTGAGTTCCGGCCAGGCAGAAGCATACCTCACAACCACAGACAAGATGAAGGAATGGGATACGGCAGCTTCCTACTGCATAGTCTCAGAGGCCGGAGGCAAGATGACAGACATGCTGGGAAATGACATTACATACAACAACAGAGACGTGTATCATCATAACGGAATTCTGGTAACAAACGGGCTGATTCACAACAAAATAGTAGACGAGTTTAAGAGACTAGAGCAGTCCTCTTCCCTTTAGAAAGTCTTTGACCTTTTCTGCACTAGCAGAAAGTGTTTCATGTTCTGTATCAACTACAAAGTCTGCCTTCTCTGGGGCCTCATACGGATCATCAATGCCTGTAAACCCCTTGATCTCCCCACTTCTTGCCTTGGCATACATGCCTTTGACATCCCGTTGCTCACATTTCTCAAGCGAGCATTTTACATAACACTCTGCAAACCTGTCACCTGAATCGATTATCGCTCTTGCATTCTCCCTGTTCTCAAGGTACGGGGACACAAGGGATACTGCACTTGGAACACCATGTCTTAGCAAGAGTTTTGCTAGGTGTGCAACTCTTTTGTTGTGCTCATCACGTCCGGCTTTGCTAAAGTCCTTGGGGGAGAACCACTCTCTTAGCTCGTCTCCATCAAGCATTGCCAAGTTCGGAATGTCTTTTTGCAAGTCTCTTACAATGCTAGTCTTGCCAGAGCAGGGAAGTCCTGTCATCCAAAGAACAAAAGGCTTCATGAACGCAAATGCCTGAATAACCCATAAAGAGCTTTGCGCTAATCTCTTGCCCAAGGACAATTCTCTAGATAATCAATCTCTGCAATCATCTCGTCTACCTTTTTTACTATGGCAAAGATTGATCTGTACTGCTCATACATATCGCCCTCCTCTTCCTTAGACAAGACCTTTGCCTCTGCATCATCAAAGAACTTGTCTTCCTTCTCAAGGTGATCCTTTAGAAATATGCTGTATGCATTTAGATATCTCGCTACTGGTTCTTGTGCGTCCTCTCCATTCTTTAATCTCTTTAGATGTACTGAGATCTGTCGTGCAACATTTCTTCCAAACTCGTGCTCTATCATGAACTTTCGGATCTCGTCTTTTAAGGTATCATAGCTTGCAACACATGGAAAATACGAGTCCTCTTCTCTTGAGTGATGGATGGTATCGACAAACTCTGCTATTACCACGGTGATTTTTGTTATGTCTGAGAGGGGAATCTCAGTACCACGGAGCAGCTCAGCAGAACACCTTGATACTATTTTTTCTAGACGGCGAACCTGGTCATGGTCAGCACGTAGCTGGTTTGTGCCGCTTGCAGTCTGCAACACTCATCTAAAGACCAGTCAGGTATTAAGTGATGACATTTAAAGTCTAGTTTAACTTTTATCCAGACACGTTCACACAAGTCATAATGAACCCAATTATGCTCTCCGTCCTGAATCTGCTTCAAGGACAGACCGGAGATGTAATTCCTGTGTCTGACTTTGATGCGGGCATAATACTAGACAAGCTCATAGAACTGCAAAACTCTATAGGAACACTGTCTATTCAGGACGGACCGATTGCATCAGCTCATGTAATATTGCTGGCAGCAGGCGTAGTAATCTTTCTAGGGGTAGCCGGCGAGGCGTTCTTTAAAAAGACCGGAGTTCCAGACGTAGCATTTCTGATGATCCTCGGCGTCATTATCGGACCGGTATTTGGAATCATCCAACCAGAAGCCGTAATTCAGGTTGTTCCATATTTTGCAGCACTAGCGTTGATAATAATCATGTTTGATGGCGGACTGAACCTTGATATCAAACACATTGTAAAGACCGCACATTTTTCAGTGACACTTGCAACCCTCGGATTTGTCTTGTCAGTTATAATAATCACCCTTGCCGCCCATTTTGCACTAGGATGGCAGTGGCTAGAGAGTATTCTGCTAGGCTCCATTGTGGGCGGAAGCAGCTCGGCAATAGTCTTTGGTTTGGTCAGAAACATCAAGATCTCAGAGGCGACAAAATCAATGCTTAGCTTCGAGTCTGCATTGACTGATATTCTAGCAACCATCGTTGCATTCATACTCTTTGAGGCGGTTCTTGCAGGACACTTTGATATCCAGACACTGCAGGAGACCATAGGAAGGGCAGTTGTTGTTGGTCTAGTATTAGGATTCGGTGTAGGGATTCCTTGGATGTATGTCTCAACAAAGTTTGGCAATGCCCAACATGCCTACATGCTTACACTTGGAATTTTGTTTGTCTTGTTCTTTCTGGCAAACTCATTTGGAGAGTCAGGCGCTCTGACTGCACTGGTCTTTGGCCTGATGATTGGAAACAAAAAATACCTTTCAAGGGTTCTCCGATTCAAACTGCCAAGGATTGAGAGAGACGATCCCACACACAACCAGCTGACGTTTCTGGTAAGATCCTTCTTCTTTGTGTTTGTCGGACTGCTGGCAAGCTTTGGTCAGATAGAATATATCATCTTTGGAGTCCTAGTGACAGCTGCTGCCTACTTTGGGAGAATATTTGTAACCAAGATAATACTGACAAAGAGATTCTCATTACTAGATAGGGCAGTAACAAACTCTATGATCCCGAGGGGACTAGCTGCTGCTGTTCTTGCGACATATCCAATAACCCTAGGCCTGCCAAACTCAGAAGCGTATCCACAGATCATATTCTTTATCATCTTGTCATCAGTAATTATCACAACTATAGGACTGGGAAGATCAAAAAAGATTCCTCCCCCCGAATCAATGGAGGGCGGGTTTGTCAAACCTCCAGAGGATTCCAAAGGGAACAACTAGAGAAAAATGAAAAGACTATGAATGCATCTCTTCTCTGATTGACTCTACATATTTCTGGTTATACTCATTGAACAGATGAATCTTGCTCTGAGCCAAGGCCATTGCGCCAGGCCTGCTGTTTATGTGATCTCGGGCCAGCTCTTGTTCCTCCAAGATCTTTTCTAGATCTTTTCTTGAAAGCGATGTCATCTCTGCAAGCAGAACTCCAAGTTCTCTCTCAAAGATATCTCTAGCATCAGAGATTGTAGGATAGGCACCGATGACTTGTTTGGTGGTAATATTTCCAAATACCCTCTTGTCTAGTCTGAGCAACAATGATGGATAAAATTTACAGTATAAATTCAATCTCATCTTGAATATACTACTATGTCGCCAGACAGTTCTGTATTGCAGAGAGCCAAGCATCTTGGCATATCTAGGATATCCCAGAGGATGTAACGGCAAACCATGCCTAAGAGTCAAGGCTCTACTTATAAGAAATCAATCCAAGCATAGTCATGGTAATTCCTACTGATGTCAAAAAGTTTGTTGAAGAGCATATCAAGATGATGATCTCTCAGACTGAGACATATCTGCCGTTTATCAAAGTGGCGTTTCCATACTCTAACAATATTGCAGACGGAGTATACAATCTGATTATTGGAAGTGCGTTTTCTGTGTTTATAAACCAGTTTGCAATAAAGATGAAGTATCCGACGGCAGACGATTTTACAGACTTTGGAAAGTTATCTCTGAAATACAGAGACCAAATTGATCAGTTCTTCAAATAGTCAAGCAGGTTCGCCTAGAAAATGTACAGTAGTACTTGTTACAACAACCGTTCTATCTTTTGGAACACGATACAGCTTTCTTGAACCATTAGAAGACTGTACGATGAGTTTTGAGGACGGATCCTTGAGTGACTTGTAAAGAATGCCTCTATCTCCCACCGACTGTGACCAGTGACTTCCCTGCACAAAAGAAATTGTCTGAAACTTTACGACCTGATACGAGTAGACCATCTCTAATCAACTGTTAATAACTGCGCTCATTAATGACTTTCCTCCAATCAGAGCCGCAATCGACAAGCCAACATTAGCTGCTATATTGACTGCAAGCGTTCCATAATGATTATTCTCAAGAAGACTGCTTGAATCAAGTGCAAACGCAGACATTGTGGTAAGTGATCCGCAGAATCCTACGGCGGCAAATAAAGAATATCTCCCATCAAGATGCCAGTGTTGTGATAGAACTACAAACGCACCTAGAACAAACGCCCCAAGCACATTGACTATCAAGACATTGACAGGCAGTGTGTTGAAGAGTAGGGGCGATTCAGTCATCTTGTATCTTAGAAATGCCCCAAGCACAGATCCTGCCGCAAGAAAAACAAATTCTAGCCCCTTCATCTATTCAATAGAAACCACCATCACACTATTAGTGCTATCTGACCGCAGGGCCTGTCTATGCCTAGTCTTGACGGACTCAAATCCACAGTTTTTATAGGTTTGATATTTTTCTAAACTTGATGGCATTAAAGCTGAGATGTGAAGACTATGGGTTTGAATGCAAATATGTTCTTGAAGGAGAAAAGACCATAGGACTGATTGAAAAACTACGAAATCATTTTGAGGAGGAACATGGAATCGATTATACTATAGGGGCAATCACCCAAATGATTACAAATCGTGGTCATTCTCTAGAATCAATAAAGAAATAAACCCACAAAACCATTTTGGTTCAATATGCTCGTTTTATTTCTTAACAGAAATTTAAATACAGAGAATAATGACTAAAAAGACATGAAGATTGTTGTTATCTCTGGCAGTCCTAGAAAAAACGGAAATACACACACGATGATGAAATATGTATTTGAATACGCCAAATCAAAAAATCAGGATACAAAACTAATCAATCTCTCTGACAGTCAGATTCAATACTATAGAGGATCAGACATAGAATATAATGAGACTACAAAAACTGCAGGAGACGACATTACAAACGCAGATGTGTGGCTGATAGGCTCACCTATCTATAACTCATTTTTCAGTTCAGCATTAAAAAACATATTCGAGTACATCAATTATAAAAAGACCCCCGGCAAGGTTGCAGGAATGGCAATCCTTGCTTCCGGGAATATTGGCTTTATCAATGTCCAGAACCTAATTACACAACTGTTATCATATTTCAGAGTGAACGCAAACCCCAAAGCCGCCTTTCTGACCACCGAATCCATATCTGATAATTCCATTACAGATCCGGAGGTACAAACTAGACTAAAAGAGATGGTAGATGAAACCCTAGAGCTTGCATCTAAACTACATCAGGACTAGCTCTTGATATTATCAAAGATCTAGTTCCCAAAATATGATCTATCTATCTTGTAGATGAATATTTCCAAAAATATTATCTGATACCCAGCTAGAAAAGATTCTTTCACAAAACAAATATTGACATGACATGTAACACCATAGTGTTGAATTCAAAAAGAGATCCAACAGAACTATGTTCATGTAAATGCCATCTCGGCGGTGCCGTTAGCTGTCCGAGCTGCAAGGACAAACATGATACAGTCTGCTGTGATTGCAAAGACTAGATGCATCTACTTTGTTCTCTTAGAAGCTAGTGTCTTAAAGTTGGCAAGCTCAGTCTTTAATGATTCTATCTGAACCAGAGTCTGAAGATTAGCGATCTCTTGATTCAGTCTCTCAATCTCACTGTCTTTGAGTTTGACGGATTCTTTGACGCTGTCTAGTTCTAGCAACAGTTCATTCCGAACCTGTTTGATCTCTGAGGGATTCACCTGCGAGCCTGCAGGCTCAACTGTCTGTGCACTAGTCAAGCTTTTTTTTTCACTGTGCGGTGGAGCGTGATTATGCACATAATCAGTACTTTTTTGTGAAATCCAACACATCAATACAAGAAACCATGTGATTGGAACTGCCATTGTGAAGATCAAATTCAGTATGGGCACAAAGTCAACAAAGTATAGCCAGAGTCCAGTCAATACTGTTGCAAAAACTCCGGTCACTAGCGTAGCTAAATGGTTGCCAAAGTAGCCCATAACTATCCAAAAATTCCATTATTTATAACAGTAATGCTAGCTTTTAGAAAATAGATCACCGGCATACCCATAAATTAAAAAGAAAAAAAGAGTCGAGTTTATTCGTCTTCTTCAGGAACATCCTTTGTGCCTGACTGTAAGATTATGATTTTCTGCAACAGTTCATTCCTCAGGTCTCCTGCAACCCTTCTCACCGTTGGCCTTGGAACGCCTAGCTCATCGACTACTCTGGTGTAAATATCTTTCTTGTCAGTTACTCCGCTGTCAAGACAAGAATTAATTGCTTCTTTAATCACTGTGCTTTGATTTACACGGTTCAACAAATTCTAAATTTTATTTGTTCTATATAAGACTATAACTTTGGAATCTCAAAATCATCATATCCAACTAACCAAGACCATACACACAAATAAAAAATAAAACCTTGCCAGATCTAAAAACTCACTGGCAAAACGTTACCAGTCTTTATGGATTTTTCAATGTTGATAAAATATCTACGAAATTTTTTTCCACCAAGTTATCTCCACAAAAGACTATTAAGACGTATCTTCGGATTCTACACATTGGCTACTGTAAATATAAAGACCAATCTAGGAATGATCTCATTTAAACTCATGCCAGAACTGGCTCCAGAGACTGTAAGAAACTTTGAAAAACTGGCCAGAGATGGATTTTATGATGAAACCCTCTTCCACAGGGTCATACCTGGGTTTATGATTCAGGGCGGCGATCCTAACACAAAGACAGACAACAAGTCCTCTTGGGGGTCAGGAGGCCCTGGGTACAGCATCAAGGCTGAATTTAGCTCACGATCTCATCAGCGAGGCATAGTATCTATGGCTAGATCACAGGATCCAGACAGTGCAGGATCCCAGTTCTTTGTTGTTACCTCTGACAGTACGTTTCTGGACAGGCAGTATACGGTCTTTGGTGAGGTGACAGCAGGAATGGATGTTGCAGACAAGATTGTCAACCTAGAAAGAGATGGAAATGACTGCCCGTTGACAAAGGTACAGATGATTCATGTTACTGTGGAATAAATGAACCCAAAAATTATTCCCTGCCTTTTGGCGTTGTTGCTTATACTAGTTGTACCCCAAGTATATGCCCAGTATGACGGATCGGCCATTCAAAAGTCAGTGCGGGTTATGATGGATGATGAGGGAAACGTAGAGGTTGTACACCACATAAGAGAATCTTCTCACAAAGTCCTACTGAGATTTATAGACGGCACCGTCTCTGATCTGGAATTTATTGACAGGTTTGGAGGCCGTGAGTCAGTGGACGTTGAAAAAGATGCCAAACACATTATCTTCTTGCCAAACGAAGGGGAGATGTTTGTAAGGTATGATCTAGGTGACGCACTAGTCCTAAAGGGCAACATCTGGACACTGAACTTTAGATATCTCCAGACAACGACCTTTGTTTTTCCAGACCAAGTAAAACTCTTGTTTGCAAACGAGAGACCCGTCTTCTTAGAAAGCAAGAATGCCTTTAGGTGTCATGGATGCCAGCTGATTCTAGAGTACACTATTGATGAGCCAAGAAAATCAGTATATGCCACATGGGAAGATAGAACATTTCCAGTTGAGATAATGACATTTGCAGACATAGAGAACTTTGGGTTTAGCCAGCCCGGAAGACAGCTCCACTTTCAGGTAAATGACAAGGATCAGTTTGTTACCGTCGTAATTCCCATAGAGCTGCTAGGTGGTCCATACACAGTATCCCTCAACGACGAAAAGATACTCTTTCATGAATATATCAACAACGGAACACATGTCTGGATTAATACAAAACCTGATGCTGCCGGAGAAGTAGTGATTATGGGCACCTCAGTCATTCCTGAATTTCCAATCATGGCTCCACTAGCAATTGGTTTTCTAATTCTCTTGGTGGTTCCATTGTTAAGAAAGACTAGTCTCCACTAGACCCACAAGAACAAAAACCATACTCGTCAATACGGACATTACAGACAGCGCACTTTTCTCCATAATTTACCTCCCACGGCTCTTTTCCAAAGAGCTTGAAATGATCATCGATCTCGACGGGTATCTCTCTCTTCTTTTCCAATGGTTTGTATAATCACCTTCATCTATACATACATTATCAAACCCATGAAGATAGAATGCAGTTGCCACTGCATGCGATGCAAAGGCACTGACCTAGAATCAAGGAGAACCGGCAACACTGAGGGGAATGGATATTTTGATATGCATCATATGTGTAAAGAATGCAACGCACATTTTGATCATCTAGACGGAGAGATCTTTTCTGTGTGTGATTATACTACTAGTTCCTGGGCAAAATAGTGCGCACGGTTGTCTCTAGAGTCCTTCATAATCTCTCTGCTTGAGGCCATCTTTGCCAAGGTCTTTGATACATCTAGCGGACTTGCAGTCCAGCCATACTCTCGAAGCTGTTCAACTGTCTCTGTAACTGTCCTGGGGGAATCAAAGAACCTGCTTGTCTCCAAAATTCTCAACTTTGACTTTATCTCATTACCTGCAATGTGTTTTGGCTCACTAAACTCTGGCTCGTATACTTCGACATCATCTAGATGTCCTAGGGCGGTTTCGGCGGTCTGGGCAGTAGCACCATATACTATCTTTGCCTGGTTCTCTGGCAGATGATTAGAGATATCATCAATTACCTGACCTAGCGTCTGATTATCAATGTAGAAATCCCTGGAATCTACCTCGATCTCGTTTTCCCCAACCTTGAGCTTTATCCTAGCCAATGATAAACAATCAAACAATCTTGATTTATTCTGTTAGCTCTAATGAGCTTTAAGATTAGATCAAAACTTTTACACAACTTATTTGGATTTTTTTTCTTTTTGGTTAAAATGCAAACTAGTAAAAACTAACCATGAAACCCTCCAAAAAGGCAGGCATAATGGCCCTGTTTGTACTAGGCATGAGCATCTTTGGATATTCACAATATGTCTCTGCCTCACAGATCGGGGTAAGTATCAGTCAGAGTGAGCTGTTAAACGAAGGAACGGAGGGCTCTGACTATAACGTGGAACTGCAGTTTGAGAACCCCTCATTGCTGATATTGACGGCAGGAGAGACTGAATTTCTTGTACTCTCTGATGACGAGGTCATTGGACAGGGTACCCTAGAACCATTTACTCTGTCACCGCTGGACAACAGTAATACAAAAGGAACCTTTCATACAGAAAGGAACTCAGATGATACACTAGGCTCTGTAAAGATCTCAGGTGTGATAAAATATGACATCTGGATTACATCACTTGATGTTCCATTCGTATACTATCCTACAGATGAGCAGGCAAGAGAATTTATACATTAGAACTATCCTCCCATCAGATGCTTACAGTCTTTGGTTCTGTTGCGTTAGATACCATCAGAACCCCAAAAAAGACATCAAGGAATATTCTAGGTGGCTCTGCTACGTTTGCAGCCATCTCTGCAAGCAAGTTCGTAGATACGGGACTGATTGCAGTGGTAGGAGAAGACCTTCCTACAGCATATCATAAAATTCTATCAAAACATCTTGACTTACAGGGACTCGCCATCAAAGACGGCAAAACATTTCGTTATGATGGAAGATATGATATGACACTAAGCAAGAGATCAACTCTAAAGACCCAACTCAATGTACTCGACAGCTTTAAGGCCGTCGTACCTGAAGCCTATAAAAAATCCCAGTTTGTGTATCTTGCAAACAATGATCCAGAACAAAATATCCGACTAGTCAAAGAGTTTGATCAAACAAAGTTCTCCATGTGCGATACCATGGATCTTTGGATATCTACAAAGCGTGATGCGGTAATCAAGATGATAAAGGCAGTAGATGCAGTTGTAATCAATGACGAGGAGGCCCGACTACTTACAAAAGAGCTCAATCTAGTGAGATGTGCAAAGAAGATTATGCAGTGGGGTGCACAATATGTCATAATTAAGAAAGGCGAGCACGGATCCCTGATGTTTCATGAGGACATCATCTTTCCGACTGCGGCATTTCCTGTGGGCAACGTTCTAGACCCTACCGGGGCAGGTGACTCGTTTGCAGGTGCAATGATGGGATTTCTTGCAAGCAAAAAATCTACAAAAATATCTGATATCAAAAAGGCCCTAGTATATGGAAATGTCTTGGGGTCGTTTGCTGTAGAACAGTATGGATTAGACAGACTCGTAACGATCAAGAGTGGTGATATTGCAAGGCGTGTCAAGACCTTTGAGAAGATGATCCGTTTTTAAAAAAAAAGACTTAAGTTAAGTTGCATCTCAAACCAATTCATCATTGTCACAAGAAACATCTGAAAGACAAGACAGGCTAGAGACAATCTTCAAGATGCAAAAAGGACTCACAGAGATGATGAATCTAGATAGGTATCCAAAAGACTCTGAAGGAAAGATCTCTGCACTGTGTACTGCCATCATGCATGAGGCTGTAGAGCTGCAGAGAACAACAAACTGGAAGTGGTGGAAGACACCAGTAGAGTTCAACGAGGCCGTAGCAAGGGAGGAACTAATCGATATTTGGCACTTTGTTGTGCAGGCATCCCTGGAACTAAAACTGACTCCTGATGATATCTTGCATGAGTATGGGAAAAAAAATGAGATTAACCGCCAAAGACAGCAAAACGGATACTAGACTCTGCACTTTTTCAAGATCAATTCAAACTCTGTCTCGTTTATCATGTCGTCAAGTACTATATTTTGAAAATGTCTTATCTCCGTATCTGATACGGTAAGATATGGATCCGGACTAGTAGAACCAACTATCCTGTTGTTGTGGTCTGTTCCATTTCTGTGTAGAGCAAGCAGGGAATGACCCGGCCTGTGTCCTCTTGCATCTAGGCCACAGAGAACAATGGTATCAATCTGAGGATTCTTGTTTACATATCTGATTATAGAATCAATCCCCCTGTTCTCAGATAACAGGCGACCTGCAACTGCTATCCTGCCTAAAACCTTGGAATCTGCAAAGTCTCTGAGCAGATTCATGCTTGAGAGGGTACATACTGCTACAGAAGATTCTGCATCTCCCAGGTAAAACTCCTCACTGATGGGCAAGACAAGCTTGCAAATCTCGCCGATTGCCTCTCCTATCACATTCATAATATCTCACGCACGGTCTTTGCAATTATTTTGATATTCTTCTCTGATACCCCCGGATGAATCGGCAGTGACAGAACATGCAAAGCTGCCCAGTCAGTTATTGGGA
>DAXZ01000081.1 GCA_002506665.1 Nitrosopumilus sp. UBA526
GGTGCACCGTGTGAGACTCGCTTGTTTGTTATTACATATTCTCCTAGGTAGTGTCCAATCATCTCAGTTACAATTGCAACTGGCTTGAACTCTTTTCCTGAAAATACATTTACTGTAACGTCTACCATGTATGGCAGAATGATAAGATCCCTGACGTGGGTCTTTATGGGATTTTTTAGCTTGCCTGCCCTTGCAGACTTTATCTCATCTATCAGCTTTCTCTTCCCGTCTGTAATTCCGCGTGTAAGTGAGCGTCTCTGCCTAGAGTTAAACAGCAAGAACAGTTTCTCTAGTGACAAGCCCTCTAGCTCTTCTTTTGGAATGCCCCTGTACAAAAATTCTTTAACCATATCTCCTCTCCTCTTGTGTATTTTGGGTTTTATGGTCCATATTATAGCATTCCTATCTTTGTTGCCAAATCCCTGGCCTTTGCGGTATTCTCAAACTTGACAAATGCCTTTTTACCATAAATTGTTCTTGCTGTGTTTACTCTTGTGACATTCTCCTTGTAGAGTACCTTTACTGCTTCTGAGATCTCAGCCTTGTTTGCAGATCTATCCACTATAAAGCAGATCTTGCCTTCGCTTTCGACCATCGTAAAGGTCTTTTCAGTAGTGTACGGCTTTATGATTATCTTCATTGCCTGCTCTACATTCATTGTGTCCTCACCATTATCTCTAGATGTGTTGATCTTATCTGTGCGATCTCTTTGATTGCAGATTTGGAATATACTACTAGTCTGATTGGATCAGAGCCCGGGGCTAAATCAAGCACGCTAAGACTCTTTACATTTTGCACCTCTACCCCCGGTATTGCGCCTACTGCCTTTGCTAGGTTGGTAGAATCCGTCGTTACAAACAATACACTCTTTCCCACCTTTTTGGCTCTTCCCCTCAGTCTAGACTGGCCTGAACGTGGTTTTCTTGAACTTAGCCTGGCAACGTCTTGTGCCAACTTTAATGAATCCAGGATCTCGATAACTTTGGACGTCTTTGAGACTGATTCAATATCGTCAGAAACTATGATTGGAAATGACTCGATGTCTTTGACCTTGTGACCTCTTGACTCTACTAGTTCTTTTGATGCAGTTGCTGCAATAGCGGAACACAATGCAAGCTTGTTCTCTTTCTTGTTTAGTTTTTTGTATATGACTCTGTCAACAATTGGTGGGTGCGCCTGTCTTCCGCCACGAGTTGATGCCACTTCTGCTCCCTGTCCCTGTCTTCCTCCGCCACCGCCTTGCATTCGGGCAATACGGGATACGCCTTGACCAGTAGGTGGATCGTTTGAATCGGCCACAACATCCATTCCGGCATTTGGCTTTCTTCCCTGCCTTTGAAATTTGTGGGATGTAAGATTGGTAAACGCCTTGTGGATAAGATCTCGTCTAAATGGTGTTGCAAATACTAGGGGAAGCTCAACTGTAGAGTCCTTCTCTCCAGTTATTGTGTACGATGCAGTATTCATATCACGACCTCCAAAATATTTGGCTTTATCACTTTGTTTGGCGCATTTCTAATCTGACTGCGCAGCTTTATCAATCTCTTGTAAGTCCCGGGAACTGAGCCTTTGAGCACTATGAAATCTCCTTTGACTAGGCCAAAGTGTTTGTATCCTCCGTCTGGATTAATCTTTATCTCGTCTGATTCTGTATTTCCCATTATCATTATTCTCTTGTCGTATTCTGTTCTCTGATGAAAGCCAAACTGGCCTGCTCTTGGAACCGTATACATGACACTCTGCGGAGAGATTGGACCTAGTGAACCTACTTCTCTTACTGTCTTTCTTGACTTGTGTTGTTTCTTTTTAACATTCCATCTCTTTAGTACGCCTTGCCATCCGTGACCCTTTGTGATTGCAGCAACATCAATAGTTGCGCCTGTCTCAAAAATCTGATTAATCTTTATCTCCTTTCCTAGTAATTCCTTGAGATGTGTAAACTGTTTCTGAATATCCCCTCCGCTAACTGATGCCTCAAATATGTATGGTTTCTTTTGTTCCAATCCTGCCGCCCTTGGAGAGACTGCAACGATTGCGTAAATCTCTCTAATTCTTCCTAGTCTGGATTCGGCACTCTGCATTGAACCCTCGATATTTCTAATTGTAATCTCTTTTGCTATATTTTTCGGAATGTCTTCTGCATAAACATCAAACTCTGCATGTAGGCCGTCATGATCTTTTGAATATCCTCTGATACCTAGAATCAAAACTGGCGGGGTCACAAGAACTGTGCCTAGACTAACTAGCTGTTTTCCTGCATTTGGCACCTTGTCACGGTCATCTATGCTGACAATCTGAATGCATCCTGCCTTGAAACCACAGTGTGCCAAAATCTTGGGCTCGTCTGTTGCAGCTAGTTTTGGCCAAGCTCTGATTCGTGCCTCCATGCTTTTTGCACGAATACGTGGTGAGTATGCCAGACTTCCTCTGCGTGGTGAATGCCTTTTTCGAGCTCCCATGATTAAACCGCCTCGTTGATTTCCCTCTATTAAACTATGTGTGATGTCGTTAACTGCTAGAAAACTTTGGGTTAACCATATGTGCCTGATTTGTCAGGGCACAAACTCTGCCGCATATCTCCAAATTGTAACTGCTCCAATTATGATGCCTATTGTGCCCATGCCTGCAGCTAGTATCAGGAAATTCCTTCTCTCTTTCATAATGTTCTCTGGGAGTTGATGATGGCCAAAGTTCCAAGCAGTGCCTCTTCCAGTCGTACAGTCTCTGTTGCCTGGTTTGGGAAAAAATTTAACAGTCTCGAGTTTTGCACCTTGTTGATTCTCCCACCGATAATATCTTGAACTCCTCTCTCCGGTGATCCAAACACCACTAGGACATTTTCTGACTTGGAATACTTTGACAACTGTTCACTAGTTGCAGTCTTTCCCTTTCTTGATGTCATGATGATGTCGCCTCCCCATTCTGATAGCAAAGAGTACAGATTTGCTCTCTCTTTGACTGTATATCCCCAGTATGATGCAACCTCGTCCCTGCCTATCTCTTTTAATGATAATTTTGGATGCCCTTCCTTGAATTGGACTGTGACCCTCTTTCCTACGGGCGTACTGCCATAATGCTGTATCAGGCGGTCTGCTCCGACATCTACAAATCTCTTTCCCTTTATGCTGACTATGACGCCTTCTCTTATGTCTCCCCTGCTGATTTTTTTGGAACTGGCCTGCATGATGTGACTTGGAATCTTTAATGGCTGCAAGACTCCTGCAAATTTCAAGTCATTCATCTTTGGAAATAACCGGTGCCTCAAAAACTGCGGCGTCTCAAGGTATCGCAATATGAGCATCATTAGTGCGCCATCAGTCTTGTTATCTCCTTCCTGGTACACATAGATTGTATCGACTTTGAAGATTGCACAAGCTCTTGCTAGAATCGAGATTTTTCTTGTCTTGTCAATCTTTAATGATTCGTCTGACAAGGCAGATTCTGGAATTGCAACAGAGAGTTTCAATGTAATTTAATCTCGCAGGCAGTCCAAATAATTATTTTTTGTCACGTGGATATTTTTCTTTGGCAACATTAGCATATCCCAAGACCTGTTCATCAGAGACTATCTCATAGAGTCCTGTTTCTTTTTTGATATATGACATTCTAATGTGACTCGTGCTATCTTTGTCCTCACTTGCAATATGGATTCCAGCCACTGCCAACGTTGCAGCATCATCAAGTGAAAGATCATCTTTGTACGTCTTTTCCAAAAAGTCAGTCGCTCGCTCAGATCCAGAACCTATTGCTACTGCATCATACGAGATGTATGTTCCACTAGGATCTGTCAGATATAACTCGGGTATGTCATTTACAACCCCGCCCAAAATTAACGCTACACCAAACGGTCTTACGCCTGCATATTGGGTATATTGCTGACACTGATCAGCTAGGTGTTTTGCAATTGTTTCGACTCCGACGGGTTCATCATAAATCATCTGGTTACTCTGAGAAAAGAATCTTGCATTGTCTACCTGGCTTCTTGCATCTGGAATGTATCCTGCCGCCGCCACTCCTACATGATCATCAATCTGGAAGATCTTTTGTGCTGTCTCTGTGATTTGCAGTTTTCTTGACTTTTCTTCTACTGCAATTACAATCCCTTCCTTGCATTTTATGCCTATGGCTACTGTCCCTCTTCTTACGGTCTCTATGGCATACTCGACTTGGTATAATCTACCATCTGGTGAGAACACTGTAATTGCTCTATCATAGCCTTGTTGTGCAGGAAGCATTTGATTGCAATGCTTTGAATATACAATTTAAATCATGCCCATAATCGTTTTTCATATCTGATGGGAACATCACCTTTTGGAGTTGATACTGTAAACTCGCGGGTCATCTTATAATGATATGGCAACAAACGATCTGATTAGCTCATAATTTCGGAGATCTGATACTGGACAGAAACACAAGATACAATGGTTTAAATTCTACATAATCTTTAAAAGCGACCCTAACTCTTGATTTTCGACATTCATGGTCGGAAAAAAAGATACAAAAAAGATAAGCAAAAAAATATCTGCAAAGAAAACAAAGAGTAAACCTACAAAGAAAACACCGGCCAAGACCAAACCAACAAAGAAATCAACATCCAAGGCAAAGACAAAAGAAGCGACATATGGTGATATGGGAATTGTCATAGTTGATGATGATATTGAGATTGATCAGGAGAAAGTTAATGAGGAGAGGCGGGCATATCTAGAAGAATCACGCTCTCAGGAAGCATTTGACTAGGGGAATCTTTATCAGAACCGATGACATATACAATTTATGCGAGCGTTGTGTCTGATTGCAGTTAAACCAGGCAAAGTAGATGTGGTAGTTGAGATTTTAAAGAAAAAACGCAAGATTGTAAAACAGGTAATGGTAGTTACAGGGCGGGCAGACATTAGCGTTCTATTGCAGGGCAATATTGATGAAATTAACAGTAGTGTAATTGACTTTAAGAAAATCAAAGACATTGTAACAACTGAGACACTAATTGAAGTGGAGGTCAATATGGGATGGTAAGGGCAATCATTTTGGTAAAATCTCCAAAAAAACTAATTGCTGCAAGACTACGAAAGATCTCCTCAATTGTGGATTCTTTCCCAACTAGTGGGCAATTTGATGCCGTGGCAATAATTGATGTAAAGGAGCTGGCTGAGATAAAAAATGTGGCAACCCACATCCACATGATTAGCGGTGTAGATAGAACCGAGACCATGGTTGAGGTGCAATGACGAAATGGATTTAAAGAACTTCAAACTAGTATACACATGAACATCAAAAAAGTAGGCAACGTGATTTTAGCTGTAAATGATATTGACAAGTCCATAAAATTCTATCATGAGATCATTGGACTTCCAATTAAAAATCAGCGAAGATCCTGGGTGGACTTGGGTACCTCTGGCGCTCTGCTGAGTTTACATCCGGCATCACTAACTGCACAGCATATTGGCAGTTCTATTGAGAATGGGATTACCATTGGCTTTCTTGTCGGTGATGTAAAATCCGCTGTTGAGGAACTACGATCAAAAGGGGTCACAATTCATCGTGATATCGTTGAAAAAGATGCAGGAAAAAATGCCGTCATTTTGGATCCTGATGACTATCTCATATCATTGTTTGAACCCACGTTTGAAGACAAAGAACAACAGACAGGCGGATACCATGGATTTACGCCAACATAGGTCGGATTGTCTTTCTGATTAAAGAGAGAGATAATTTTTTCTCCTTTTTTTGTACATCCGAGTATGGTGTATCATACAAGCTAAGATAGTCAAAGTGCCGCGGGCGGGATTTGAACGCGCGACAGCCCGGTCTTCAGCCGAGTGCTCTCCCAGGCTGAGCTACCACGGCACTTGGAAAAAATGATTGTGCTGAGGAATTAAAGTTTATCATCTATACTCGATCAGGTCAAGCGTCTGTCTTTTGATGTTATTTCCTCAGTAGGTGTTTTTGCTCTTGGGATTCCATTTGGTGTCTTGTATGTTTCTTCGTTTATTGATTAATCTGCCTATCACAAACAACAGATCTGATAATCGATTCAGATATTTTATACAGTTAGAGTTAATCTCGTCTTTTTCACTTAGCAGGACAGTCAGAGTCTCTGAGCGTCTTACAACGGTTCTTGCATAATGCAGCTGAGCTGCTACGGCGTCCCCCCCGGGCAGAATGAAACTAGTCAGGGTTGGCAGTTCTGATTCAAATTTATCTATGTACAGTTCGAGCTCTTTTACCATCTCTAGGGACACTCTGTTTTTTGTATCACCTAGGTCTGGATTTGAGAGGTCTGCTCCCACCAAAAACAAGTCGTTTTGAACTCTGTTCAATACCAAAGCAACATCCTTGTCTGTCAAATCTACCAGTATCATTCCAATTGCGGCATTTGCCTCATCAACTGCACCATAGGATACTATTCTTGGATGGGATTTTGCAATTCTGTGTCCTCCTTGCAAACCCGTATCTCCGTCATCTCCGGTCTTTGTGTATATCTTCATAATCTACAAATAATTATCATGTTATTTGAAATTAACCGTTAAAATTCATTAAGAGAGAGGCATCATGTGTGGTATATCATGATAATAGATTTCTTCAACAACGCCATACGCCTCAAAAGTACTCCGAGACAGGGCTGGATTGACAAGCTATCAATTAGCAATCCGGAATCCGTTGCAGACCATTCCTATTCAATGGCAATAATGGGCATGGTCTTATCTGACATGAAGGGATATGATTCTGACAAGGTTCTCAAAATGATACTATTACATGACCTGGCAGAATCTGAGATTGGGGACTATACCCCTGAACAAGTATCTATAGAAAAAAAACACGAGATTGAAGACGAGGCATTCTCAAAGATAACCAAAGTATTGCCTAACAGTACAAGGTCAGAGTATATGGAGATCTGGCAAGAATTTAAAAAAGGCATTACTGCAGAGTCCAAGCTGGTTCATCAGATTGATAGACTAGAACTAGCACTACAGGCCAAGGCATACCAGAAAGAAGGACATCCACAAGAAAGACTCGAACTCTTTTTTGAGTATGCAAAAAAAGGCATTACTGATCCAAAACTATGCAAACTGTTTGAGGAGATCAAAGGTGTCCGAGAATAGCAAGGACGAACTAATCACTGCCCAAAAAGAGGTCATTGGCATACTCTTTGAGGTAATTAAGCGGCTACATGCAAACAATGACCTTGATCACGAGTATTTTCAGATAATTACAAGCGGCAAAAAAGACAATCCTAGACTTGAGGAGATCATCTCTGAGAGAAGAAAAAATGCAGAGATTACAAGTAAATTACTAGAGAAGCTAGAGACCTAGGTCTCACGGTTGCAATCATCTGAAATAACTCTCAGGTGGGATGTCTGCTGATACTTGTCTTGAATATAACTTGCAAGATTTGTAATCCTGGTTCGTGGCCCCCTACTTGTCCAGTGCCCCTCATTTTCAAACCAAAACTCTATCTCGTCAGCATTATACCTCTCATCTTGTTCAACTAGACTTTGGAATATAATCTTGATCTCATCTATCTCTGATTCTGATAGGTCTGATTTGTCATTTACCATGGTGGTAATCTCATTGAGTTTAATTATCACATTATTGGTTAGTGGCATTATGCTGACTCTGTTTTTTTCTGTATGATATAACAGTCTTTATGCCAAGCTGTTTTTAAACTGCAGAATTATCTGTCAGATATGCAGTATTTCCAAGCTTTGAAACTTGGTCAAAAAAGAGTTGCCAAATCCAGAGAGTATCTCAACACATTAACTGATGGCAAAGCAATGCCTGCACTTGCCTTGATAGATGGCAAAACAAACGCATGGGTGCCTGTAGGTGAGGAAAATTTGTATGCGTTTGTTGATGAATCAGCAGGCTTTGTGTTGACTGATGATAGCGGATATATTCTTGCTCTAGTTGACAAAACAGGCACATCAAAGAGCATAGTTCAGGGAGTCACAAAACTCCAAAAAGAGGCTCTAGAGGCGTCACTCCAAAGAGACAATATCCCAAAATTTGAGGGCAAGGTAATCTTGCCTATCTAAAAACGTAAAGCTTTTGTTATCATGACATATAGGGGGTGGTGAGATGAGCAAGTTTTCCCAAGAGATTCAGGTAGAAGGCCATCTGATTGACTCTCTGATACTAACAAAGATATTTGACAAGATAATGGCACTGCAAGGAGAGTTTCATGTCGATGAGATTATTGTTGGAAAAAAGAAGAGATCAAAGTCATTTGCACGTCTGACTATTACTGGCGAGAACCAAAAACACCTAAACGAACTCTTGCAGACAGTTTATCGTCTAGGTGCAATATCTAGGATTCAACAAAACATTACATTAAAAAAATCCCCAAAAAATTATGTAATGCCAGACAACTTTTACAGTACGACAAACAACTATACTAGCGTATTCCATAATGACCGATGGATTCCAGTAGGTAACATGATGATGGACAAGTGCATAGTTGTAAAAGGCAAAAAGGCATTTTGTGTTCCTGTACGAGACATCAAGAGAGGTGACCAGATAGTCGTAGGAGAAAATGGAATAAAGATCACCCCCCCGGAACGCCCCAGAAGCGGAGCCAATGTCTTTGAGTTTATGGGTGGTTCTAGTTCCAGTGAGCGTCCAACCCAGCACATCGCAAAACAGGTGGCCAGGGACATTTACAACACCAAAAAGAATGGTGGAAAGATTGTCATTGTGGGCGGCCCTGCAATTGTACATACCGGAGCCGACGATGCAGTATCTGAACTCATTAGACTAGGATACATTGATGGCGTACTAGCAGGAAATGCCCTTGCAGTACATGACATTGAATATGCCACCATGGGCACATCCCTTGGAATGAATGTGCATGATGCCACCTTGGCATACCATGGGTACAGAAATCACATGGATGCAATCAACGCTGTGTTCAAGGCAGGGTCAATTTCTAATATGGTAAAGACTGAGAAACTCAAAAAGGGAATAATGTACGAGTGTATTAAAAACAAAGTGCCATTTGTGCTAGCAGGCTCTATTCGGGATGATGGGCCTTTACCTGACGTGATTACAGACGTTACTCTAGCTCAGCGGGAATACAAAAAAATTCTCAAAGGCGCCACCATGGTCATTATGATCTCAACAATGCTACACTCTATTGCCACAGGAAACATGCTTCCTGCAAACGTCAAGGTAATCGTAGTTGATATCAATCAGCCCACAGTTACCAAGCTGATGGATAGGGGAACATGGCAAGCACTAGGAATTGTATCTGATGTGGGAGCATTCCTGCCCCTAGTTACACAGCAGATTAGAAAACTCAGATAGCTTGTTGGGAATTATAATATGGCCGCACCTGCAAAGTTTGAGATCTTGTTTTATGGACATGAGAATATTCGCTCCAATCACCAAAAAACAATAGAGATTACAAAAGCGTCTCATCTGACTCTGCAGGGGGATTGTATAGTTGGCGTTAATGCAAAGTCTAGCTGTGCTGAGTTGCCTGAATCATTAAAAGACAGACTCAAAAGTCCTGATGCCAAAGTGACTTTTTTAATCAAAGTTGGAGATGATACCTTTGTTGTAAAAGGCCAAGGCCATCCGAATCTCATCTTGACTGACACACAAGATATTGTTATTAGAAAAAGTGATTTTATCTGTCCCCGAACACTTGGAGTAAAATGCGACAAAGCCTCAGATCTATTGCCTAGGCGCATGGTACGGAAACTACAAGACCCAAAGACTGTGGGGACACTTTGCATCACTGTCTGGTGAGTGTGACAATTTTATAGGCAATGTGGGGGATTTTTGCTTATGGGAAAAAAGACAAATCTTTTCTTGTTGGTACCACTAGCAACATTTGCCGCCATCATTATTGGGTTTGGCATGTATAATACAATCTGCAAAAATTCAAACATTCCAATTAACTGCTAAGTTTTATCTAGCTGTAATTCTCTGAGCGCAGTTATTTGGTCTTTTAATGTGGCTTTCAATATACCACGGCCTTACTAGAACTCGTACTGTTTTGTATGATAGTTCTCCACTTGTTAATACCCTCAGCCTCAATCATTAAAGCCCTGGGCCTGGGGGGGTCTCAAAGGTAAGATCCCAGCAATTGCACAGCCCTTGTAGAAGTTGAGGGTAAACAGGATGGACGATCATCATACAAAATGCCTCATTGAGCCAAGTCTCACAATAGGCAAATTTTTCAATCGGAACAAGATCCATATTTCGGGTCTAGGCTAGGTCTCGACGATGCAACATAATCAGGCGCCATAATTTCTATATACTACAATCTTGCCCATTATTGTATATGAATAAAATTCTGTTTGCAACAATCGTTGCAATAATTATGATAACGTCAGTTCAAATGGTACATGCTCAAAACATTGGTCCGCCACACAACCTTACGGCAACATTTCTCACCTCTACTGATACAAGCTATACATATTCTCTAGAGTGGTTTAAAAATCGTGACCTTGGCGATTCGGCATTTGTGGATTATATTGTCGAGTGGCGTGTTGGTGATTCTGGAGATTGGACTCGGGTTGAAGTTGGTGCTAGCAGTATAACCGTTGAAGGATATGCTATTACTCTTACAAATCTTAATGTTGGAGACAGAGTTTCCTTTAGGATCTTTGTCCAAACCGATCATGATTCTAATCCTAATGGATCAGTTTCTGATAAAGCGCGGGTCACTATTCCCTCTGAACCTGCAGCTCCAACTGATCTGCGAGCTTTACATATTACTCATAATTCACTGGTTCTAAGCTGGACAGCACCTACAGATGACGGCGATAATGACATTCGTAATTATGAAATAAGATATAGCGACCGCGCTCCCGGCAGAGGCTTTCCCCTTAACTTTATGTTAACCCAGTCCGCCAGACACGACACATCTTATGATATTCCTTTCCTGACTCCTGATACCATATACCGCTTTCAAGTAGTTGCTGTCAATCAGGTAGGTAAGGGTGATTATTCTAATCCTCTAACTCTAAAGACTGAAAGTATACCTGCTGAATCTATACCTACCTTAGACCCTCCAAATGATGTCGAAGTAACTAGTTCTTCTAATAGATTACTTTCTGTGAATTGGTTTGACCCTGAAGATACCGGCGATGCTACCATCACTGCATATCAGATACAATATAGGGAACTCGGTCCTAATGGTGTTTACACATCTGTGGGTGTTGGTACTGATACATACTATGATATTCGCGGATTGACAAAGGGTCAAACGTATGAGGTACGAGTAGGTGTCAAAACTGATGGTGACTTTGTATATTCTAGATCATTATATGGAACACCGGGTGTTCCATTAGGTGTTCTTGTCATAAGTGGCATACAAAGACCTGACGTACCACACTTGACAGCAACAGCAGGAAACGGCAAAGTCGAACTAAGCTGGACTGAACCTGCAAATAACGGCCATGCCATAACAGAATATGTCATAAAGTATGGCACTAATCCAAATAATCTTAATAGGATACATCCCGGTATTACCACATCCCCATCTGTTACTATTTCAGGACTTGCAAATCAGCCATACTACTTTGAGGTAGCTGCCAGAAACGCAGGAGGTGTAGGAGTCGCAAGTCGTGATGATGCGATACCATATCTGCCACCTGCCGCGCCTGCTACCTTTCGTGCGACTGCAGGAGATAGACAAGCCACATTAACATGGTTTGAACCTGCTACAAACGGCTCTCCAATAACAGAATATGTCATTAGGTATGGCACTGACACAAACAATCTTACCACATATTCAGATCCTATCACATCCTCACCTGTTACTATTGAAAACCTGGGACTTGATAGATACACCTTTATCATAACTGCCAAAAACGCAGCAGGTGAAGGTGCACCAGCTAGGTATCATGCAACACCATATCTGGCACCTGCCATACCAGATTCCTTTAAGGCTGTAGCAGAAAACGGCGAAGTCGTACTAACATGGACTGAACCTGCTACAAACGGCTCTACAATAACAGGTTATGTAATACAATCACGTATCGATTCAGCGGCATTTACCACCATTGCAACTCTCCCATCTAGTGACAGGACATACACTCATACCACCCTGACAAACGGAGTGACATACGATTATCAAATCCAAGCTACAAGTGATACAGGTGATAGTGAATATTCTGAGGTTGTATCTGCAACACCGGCAACTACCCCAGGCATACCACAAAAGCTAGAGGTTACACCTGACAATTCACAAATCACATTATCCTGGTCTGCACCTGATAGTGACGGTGGAGATGCCATCACAAGCTATACCATACAGTACGGAATAGATGATACATTTGGCTCGACTACACCTGCAGACGGTGCAGATACGAGTATAATTATTGACGGGTTACAAAACGGCACCACATATCACTTTAGAATATACGCAACAAACACAGT
>DAXZ01000082.1 GCA_002506665.1 Nitrosopumilus sp. UBA526
TCTACAGGAATATTCATTGCGTGCCCCACCTGTACAGGTACATTTCTGTCGATATTTGTAGGGACTGCAAGCGGGATTGCGTTATCTATTGCATTAACCCAGCTGCAGACGCTGTTTATTGCAGTATCCATACCAGTACTGCTAGTAACACCCTATGTAATGGCAAAGAGGCTTTAGATAGAAGCATGCAGAGAAAGCCGGCTTTTAGGCATCTTCAAACAAATACTAGGACAGGGAGACCACATACATAACATGACAATAAAGTCGGCGGAAGAATATATCGAGTTTTTTGTAAATCTGAACATGAAAAATGTCCCACTTTGGAGTTTTGTAAACAATGAAAAAATGATACTCAGGCAAAAATCAGGACACAAGAATCTGGAAAAAAAGCCAATAATGAGAGGGATTGAAATTTTAGATAAACTAACTGCCGAGATCAACCAGATTGGGCAAGAGGCAGTACTAGCAAAATATCACACCTAGATGGTTGGGTTGGGAGAATGGATAAAAACTCTGAGATCATAAAGACTGAGATCATCAGGATACTACATGAGAATGGAAAGACCCGAGGGACAGAACTTGCAAAGAGAGTGATGAAGACTGTCGGCAGTGAAAAGACAGTTTACAGAGAGATAAGCGCACTTGTCCAGACAGGTGAGATAGACAGAAAAATTCACAGCAGGTCACATATCGAGTACGAGCTGGTCAATCTATCAGAGTCAGTAAATATGCAGCTCAGAGACTTGCACAAAGAGGCGGACATGATTTACGAGGAGATTGTATATTTTGAAAAGATTGCAAAAGAAGAAGACCTCTCAGATCAGCAGAGACTGATGTCTATAATACGCCAGATTCACACAGTACAGTCAACTGACGGGATATTGAAACTGTTATCATACTATCCCGCATTCAAAAAAGACCAGATGTATTCTCAGATCAAAAGAAAGATTGGGGATTGCTGGGAGTCAATAATTAGTAACATTATGCATCAGAAGGAAGAGAATTTTCTAAACATGGTTCTTGAAAATTTGAGAATCTCAGACATTGGTTCAAAGAATGTCAACTAGAACTTTTTTAGCTGCTCTACGAGTATCTTAAAAATCATATCATTATCTAACAGTATACAGGGTAGTTCGTTCTCATCGCAGGCCTGCCCGCTCTCAGTATCCCTAGTGACTAGGATCATGGTGTTTTCTTTGGCATAATTGATTATAGAATAATCAGTTCCTAGCTTGTGACCGTCCTTTTGCAGCTTTTTTACACTATAAGCATCATAGCCTAGTTCACAGAGTTTCTCATCCCAGCCATCATCCATCTCATCGACGAGAACCTTCATGTATCGTAGATGAGGGGTTTGAATGTATATAGTTTCATCTGAAAATATCGCAGATCAGAGTTACTGTGGATTTTTCATGTATTGCCTCCATGCAGTGTTATTTGCGAGATCTTCGAACTGCTTTCGTGCCACTAAAAATATACATAATGTTTTTATGGTATCAGCGTATGAATTAAACGAATAGGTGGTTTTGTTTAATGCATGATGATTCAGTTAAACCAAAGTATAATCCGATAAAATGGGACACACGCAGATTCACAAGACCAAATGGCACTCTAGAGTACAACTCTCAAAATCAGATGACGTTTATTCCAAAGAGTCTGCCACCTGAAATTTCTTATGATAATGAATTAATCATGCTGCTTGCAAAGTCAGAGAGAAAAATAGGAGAATTAAAAGGGATAGAAAGTGGGTTGCCAAATCCACATATTCTGATCAAGACATACATGAAAAGAGAGGCGGTTCTAAGCTCAAAGATAGAAGGGACATTGGCATCTCTTGAAGATCTAAACTGGCATGAAGCTGTTGGAAATATAAAGAAAAATGAAACAGATGTTTTGAGATTACAAGAGGTTGTCAATTATGTACGTGCGCTAGAAAATTGTTTAGAAAAGATTCGCAAGACAAACCATTCTGTAAATCTTGATTTGGTAAGAGAGGCACATGAAAAACTATTTGCAAATGTTCAAGGAGCAGATAAAGGTCCTGGAGAATTTCGCAAGATACAAAACTATATCATAAAAACACGGGGCAGAACTTGGGAGATCGTCTATACACCGCCAGAGAAGGTTCAGGAATTATTAGATGACTTGGAGGCATTTATCCAAGCAAAACATGAAATGCCATCCATATTGATTCAGTGTGCAATTATACATTATCAATTTGAAGCCATACATCCTTTTCTTGATGGAAACGGAAGAATTGGCAGATTGCTTTTACCATTAATATTACATGAGAGGGGGGTGTTGCCAGAACCTTTATTGTATATCAGTGAATATTTTGATAAACACAGAGATGAATATTACAAGGGACTGTTGGCCATAAGTCAAAAAAGCAGCTGGAAGAAATGGATAAAATTTTTCCTCAGAGCATTTATAGAACAATCTGATGAGACAATAAAAAATATTCAAAAATTACAGAGTCTTCAAAAAAGATACAAAAAATTGCTCAAAGAGCAAAATGCCAGTAACAATGCAATATTTTTGATGGAGCAGTTGTTTGGCAACCCCTACATTACAATACCAAGAGCAACCAAATATCTCAGCATCACATATCCTGCAGCAAAAAATGCCGTGATGGCACTAGTCAGAGCAGGGATTTTAACTCGGATAAACATGATAAATGCAAGCAAAGTCTTTCTTGCAGTAGAGATCAAAGAGAGCATAAATGCAAACTAGACACACAATAGACAGGTACTGCTTTTTAGATTTGCAAAATTAGCCATTTTAAGCAGTTGCAGGTGTAACGAGCCCCACCCCCAGCAGGCCATGATTTTTATCTATTTATTCAGGCTTGTTCTGAGAGAGTTTGATGGGTCTGCTATATACAAAATTTTACATGGATTTTGATGAAGGAGAATGGACGCAGTTGTCCAATAACCCAATAATATTTCAAACTATCAAAGATGGTGTGAGTCTAGAAATAGAAGATACCTCTCAAAAGTCTTACAAGCTTAATTTTAAGAGGGGAGGCAAAATTCAAATGTTCCGAGTTACCGGAAAGTTTCGTCTGACCTGGAATAATGATGATGTCATCTAGATGGACAAAATAATAATGGGGATTTGGCATGTCGCTAGATGAGGAGATTAGAGAGATTTTAGATGATTTTGAAAACACGGCGCCCGAGAGAATCTTTGAGGTATTACAACAGCTAAGACCGCACTTTAGAAATGAGTTGATATCAGAGTATCTCCAAGAAAAGATTCACAAGATTGCAAAATTAGATGAGCAAGAGAGAAAGAGACAGTGTAAGACATTGACTCCTTATTTTGACTGGTATCTGCAAGGTCTATAACTATGCTGAGAATTGCTTTATCTTGTCCATGGCAGTCTTGACAAGGCCTAGGTCTTGTCTGGCCTGAACCATGTCTCCGATCAGCTTGACAAAATACTCGTATCCCGTATCTTCTGCCTTGTGAATGTCTGACTCGTAGCACGACAGTGATTTTTCCATAAACGAAATGTCCTCTTGCAGGTTGTTTACATCATGAATGTCTCCAATACTAGCTTGAATCTTTGCTGTCATTGCATCTATCTTTGGAACAGTCTTTCTGGCTTGCTGATTTAAAATAGATGCAAACATGGCTGCTGAATTTTTCAATTCCGGACTCTCACCAATGGTCATCAGTCTGTTCTTGTAATGATTTAGTGCCTTTAGAACTATCTCATATCCTCCCTCTTCTTTGAGATAAATTCCGCCCAACCAAGTCATTGCAGTCACGTCTAATGATGACTTTGGTGTGCCATTATATAGTCATAGTTTTGCCCCTAGAATTACCTCGGCATATTTTTGACATGTTGCAGAATTCGTCAAGACTGCAAAACAGCAGCTAGCCCATCAGATATCTCTGAATCAGACAAAGTGGGATTTGCCAGAATGCATGTTTTTGTTCTGGTTATTTATTAGTCAGTAAAAGATAGCTGTGGTATGAGGATGAATATTGTCATAGCAGTTACAGGGGTTGCCATGTTTGTAGTAGGTCTAATCTTGTTCTATTCCATAGAACTAGGCCAGACTGACACGACGTTGCGATTTATCAAGAATGTAGGTACGTTTGTCGGGATTAGCGGGATGGGTGTATGTCTGGCCGGAATCTTGTTGTACCTGATTAACAAAAACGATTCACATGTAAGAAAAAGCCTTGATGTTTAAGACCATAGTATCAGTGCAGTCTTTGAAAAAATATGGAATTTCATACAGAGCAAATGTTTGTCTCAAGTAGAAAGCCTCTGCCAAAAAATCTGTAGCAAAGCCTGTTGCCAAAAAATTATCTCAGCTTTATTGTAATCTCTTCTCCGTTACCAATAGGCAAAGTTATGGTTCTAAGCGCGGGGTTTGCCTTTAGATGATCTGAGAATTTTTTCATATGTCCCCTGAATTTTGTAGGATACAACATGTTGTCAGTGATGATTGCCCCGCCAACAGATATCATTGGCAGTACAAGGTTAAAATATTCTATGACATTTTCCTTGTCTGCGTCAATCAATGCAAGATCAAAATGATTTTTCATCTTTTCATCAAGGCATAATTCTGACAGTATCTCAAGGGCTAGGCCTTGTCTGACTAGTATGCATTCAGAGATTCCTGCCTTGCTAAAATTTTCTTTTGCTCTTTTGATCTTTTTAGGATTTTGCTCTATTGTGATTATCTGACCTGACTGCTCAGATATTGCCTCAGCACACCAGATTGTGGAATAGCCCACCGATGTTCCAATCTCAAGCATGTTTTTTGCACCTGTCAGTCGCAATATCATGTTTAAGAGTTCGCCCGTTTCTCGTGTTATTGCAAGCATTCTGTCATCTGGAGGCACATTTACGGCTCTGGATTTTTCCAGAGTTGACTGCGCCTCTAGTTCGGCAAGAGTCTTTGCAATAGAATTTTTCATCCAAAACGAGTATATCTCTAAATAAATTTAACTCTGTCGTAATCTCCTGTTTGAAAATTTGATAGCTTATATTTAGTAAACATTTTTTCCAAAGTAAGATGGTAGTAAAAAAGACTGACTTGATTGAGATAGTTCAGAAAATTCTCAAACTGGATACTCAGATGAGATTTGCCGCAATAATTGATTCAAAAGGCAAGATTAGAGAAGCAATTATGCAGGCAGGCAAGACCAACTTAAAGTCTCAAAGAGAAGAAGAGCATTTCTGCAAGCAGGTTGCACAGAGGCGGGCCATGAGAAAAGAGTTTGACAGGTCTCTTGGCAAAGTGAGATATATCCATGTTGAGAGAGAAAAGGTGTCTCAGATGGTAATTTACACAAAAAGAAACACCGTATACTTTACAATGGAGCCTGAGATGCCAATTAATACAAAGATTAGATTGATCACAAAAATTAAAAGGATTACATCCACACTCTAAGACAGGGGTATTTCTGTCATCAGATCTTTTGTTTTGATATATAATTTGTCAGGCCAAACCCTGCATGGAATAATTTGTTTGATTAGAATCGTATGAGATTTTTTAGAATTTTATCAATTACCTGTATCTCGTGCTTTCTTTCTTGTATTGTTGTTTTGTTCCATTCTCTTGCAAATTCAGACTGTTTGTCGAACTTTTCTAGTTCTTGGATGTATTTTACTAGATGAATTTTGTAGTCATGAAGCAAGTCGAGATGCTTGTTGTGGTTATTTTCAGTCGGTGATACCATTCCACTCCTCATCTCTGACATCTGGGAATAGTTTCCGGATTCGTATCTTGTCCTTTTCCATTGCATCAATTCTCTTATCAAGGTAGATGATGATTGCAGGCTCGCTTGTCTGGTTTTTCTCATCTTGCAGGTCTACGAGCGTTGCTTCAAGCGTCTGATAATATGCGATATGCTCCTGCCGGGACTGCTCTGATGTGTCCTCATCTTTTACATCCATTACAGTTTAATGGTTTAATGAGCGAGTTAAAGTATTTGATCATTTAGAACCAAAAATACCCTCTCTGGATATTGTTACTGAAACATGCCCCCCCTAATTATCCATCATTAGTTTGAGGACTAGGATATTATCTTCAAAGGGTCGGCATTTGCAATCTCGTTAATTGTGACATACATGTGAAATTCATCATCCTGGATTTTGACTGAAAAATCATCTATCGTAGAATAGTATTTTTTGTTGTGCTCACATTCATCGAGGTCACATGTTGCAAGCAGTCCGTGAGATATTAAATATGAGATATTTCCAGATACCACCCCAAGATCGATATTGATTCTAGACGCTATCTCCCAGATTGTCAGCGGATAGTCAAATGCAATATCCAAGATCTGTTTTCTGATTTTATCCTCAAAGGATGACAAGATAGCATTCTTTAAGGATTCATCCTTTATCTCCACGATGTGGTCTGATTTTGATTGCAGGCGGCAGATTAAATCCAACGTCTTTTTGATTACAGGGGTTCCATCATCACCGAGGACCTGTTCTGTAATGGATTCAAATTTTTTAAAATCTTTGATAGAAGATAACAGTGTCATGTTGTATTTTTCAAAAACAGAATATTTTATTTTGCTGATATTATCATCACCAACAAAGTCTGAGAATTTTTTTTCAAAAGATGTGGCAAGGAGCGTCTCCATTGCAGTCATGGATAAATGGTCTCTCCTATTGAAAGTTTTGGCAGACGCGACAGGTTTACCTGTAGTCGAATCTGACTTATTTTTGTAGATACACTAAACTCGGCCTTTGAGATTGTCTTGTCATACAGACGTACACGCTTTGTGGATTTTGTGTATCCAACTGGCAAGATAAAACCATCTTGCAACAGCTCGTTGAACTTTCGATATGCTGATGACTGTGAAGCACCGCATTGGGCTATCATCTCGTCTTTTGAAATAGGACTGTCTATTAGCAAAAGGATGTGGCGCTTTATCGGGTCTGAATAGACCCTGATCATTTTTTCAGCCAGGTTGTGCTCATGAAGTTCAATCCAGAGTGCATCATCGTGATCTTTGAGAATCGTCAATGAGACTTTTACTGCAGACTCTGGAGGCTTGTTCTCACAAGCAAGCATGGCTCGTTGTCCTGGCTCGAGATGATTATTTGCGTTCCTTATTGTGTCCATACACAACAGCTGGGAGAACTGGTGTTGCATCATGGTATATTATGTCAAAATGATACTTAAGAGATACTATTTTTACTTTTTTTGAGAAAACATTCTTTCTTTAAATAATTAGCAAGTTCAGGCATGAAAATCAGTATACAGTTAGGCAGAAAAAAATAGAGATAGGGGGCTATCCCCTTCCGATGGCGGCATATCGTCCTTTCCTGCCTCTAATGAACAGCATTGCGGCCGTTGTTCCAAAGATACCACCAGCAAGGATGCATGCACCAATTACCCCGTCTAGGGCAAAGTTTGGAGTGCCAGAGCCTGTAGCCCCCTCCCTAGTTGCAATATCGACCTTGCTCTTTGAGGTGACCATTGCTTGGTATAACCCCTTGTCAGGATCGTCATATTGCGCAAATGCAGGTTGTGCAAAAATTGCCAACAATGCACCGATAAACATCCCAGCAAGGATTGTATTTTTCTGCATGATGGTATGATATGCAAAATAGTATAAAAAAACAAAAGCATTTTCTCAAAGAAAATAATTTGTTGACCTGGTTTTATAAAATGCCACCATATACAAGGCATGTCTGCAAGATATGTTGTAACATTATTGGTACTGGGGATGATGTTTCTAGTTCTTCCAGCACAGGCAGTTCAGCTAGATGCCATAGTTCCCAAGTCTACTGAAGAGTTTGTTCCAGTCTTTACATTTACCAGGGTTATATCCATACAATATTCTCAGGACAGCAAGCTAGCAGAACTAGCGGGGGACTCACAGCAGACAATTGCATTTGATATTGATTCACAAAATGCCGGGATTTTAGTAGACAAGATAAACACCGAATTGCAAAAAGAGTCACATGCTGTGATAAGTGATATTTCAGGGCAGTATCTAGCAATAGTCACACCGCAAAAAGAATCCATATCAATAGAATACAAGATAGTGCTTCGACCAACCGTACAAGGCCACTTTGTCTCAGAGTCCGTACTTGATGCACAGTGGCGGGGATTTGCAGTTGCAGATGAGATTCCAGTTGAGACCAAATATGGCACATATGATATTAATTCGGCATTGTCTGCATTTGTCAATATGCCGGCAGTGGCAAAATTGCTAGCAGAATCAGAGATCTTGAATTCAGAGATAATAGATGCCAGCGGCCTCCTAGAACTGCCCTTGTCAAAATGGGAATCCATGTTTGACCCTACGGCAGTGATGAGTGAGACTGCGAGGTTTGGATTCTCAGGTAACGTGATTACAAACTATTCCATGGGAATCTGCACAGTATATCTCGGAGTGTGCCAAGACCGAGATCTTTCAGAATCATTTCAGATTGACGGGGACGAATATACCATACAGTCAATTGAATCCCAGGATGACGGAACCATAATAATCGATGGCTATGTCCAAGAGAGTTATCTAGGCAGGACAGAGTTGTTTCTAGTCTCAGATGACTCACCTCCGAGAGGAGACGACGG
>DAXZ01000050.1:0-5441 GCA_002506665.1 Nitrosopumilus sp. UBA526
TAGTATACAGATCGCAGATCACGGCTTTAACGTATATAAGAGCTTATTCAAACTCGATTTCTATAGATGGCATACTCTAAAATATTACGAAGATTGAGGGAAGAAAAGACCAATTATAAAAAGCGCGGAATCATGCTTATGGGCAAGCGCGACTTTATCACAGTAAACATTACAAATGAAAATACCCAAGTCCAGATTCTAAAGCCCGGCATGACAGGGGACACTGTCGTGGCATCGGCGCATTCCAGATATCTAATCGATAAGGGATGGAAGGGCTCAAGAAAGAGCGTGCCTGCAGCATACCTCACAGGCTATGTCGCAGGCAAGAAAGCATTGCACAAGGGCGCAAAAGATGCAATACTATACACCGGAACCCGGAGATACACACAGAGGGTGGCTGCCGCACTAAAGGGCGTAATTGATGCAGGAGTTGCAGTACCTGCAGACAAGGAGACGTTTCCATCAGAGGGCAGACTCAACGGAGAACACTTGACAGTAAAAAACGAGGTTGCAAAGATAAAGTCGTCAATTGACAGCGAGGTTTCAAAGTGAGTCAATACCCGCGCTCAAGAAATGCGCCAGTGTATGGACGCGGACCACCGGGTGCTAGGGGCGGTGACCGTCCTAGACGGCCAAGAAGAGAACCCGAAGAAGAGGTATGGGTTCCAAAGACAATCCTGGGACAAAAGGTGGCATCAGGGGAGATATCATCACTAGAAGAAATTATAGAGCTGGGACTGCGAATCCAGGAATCAGGAATCATAAAAAAGCTGTTACCTGATCTGAAAAGTGAGGTAGTTGATGTCGGCATAATCCAAAAGATGACATCAAACGGCCAGTCAACTAGATTCAAGGCAATCGTTGCTGCAGGAAACGAGAACGGCTATCTCGGCATTGGCCAGGGAAAGTCAAAGCAGATGAGAATTGCAATTGAAAAGGCAACAAGCCAGGCATATCTTAATGTCAATCCAATCAAGATGGGTTGCGGCAGCTGGGAGTGCAGGTGTGATCAGAAACATTCAGTTCCATTCAAGGTTAGGGGAAAAGGCGGCAGTGTGACAATAGAGATAATTCCAGCGCCACGCGGACTAGGCCTGGTTGCAGGAGGCAAGATAAAGCGGTTACTTGAACTAGCAGGCCTAAAGGATGCATGGACTACTGCAAAGGGCTCGACACCTACAATGAACTCTACATCAAAGGCTATACTGGACTGTCTCAGACAGACGTTCAGCCAGGGATAATATCATGGCAAAGGCATATCTTGTTGTGAGAATAAAGGGACAGGCAGACTGTCCGTACTGGGCGACTCATACCATGATGCTCTTAAAACTTGACAAGAAATATCGCGCAACAATCCTTCCTGCAAAGGACAACACCATAGGAATGCTAAGAAAGGTACAGCACTATGTATCCTGGGTTGAGCTTGACGCGGCACTTGCAAAAGAGCTAATAGACAAAAAGGCAAGAAAGGAAGGGTACAAAAAGATTACATCATCTGACCTCAAGGAACTTGGCTTTGCAAGTACAGACGAGCTGGCAACTGCTCTTGCTGAAGGCAGGGCAACACTGTCAAAGCTAAAGCCCCTAAAGCCATGGTTTGCCCTAGCACCACCCATACACGGATTCAGAAGGAGTACAAAGAAACTCTACGGACAAAAAGGAGTCCTGGGACAGAACAAGGAACTTGGCAGTATCGTCAGGAGAATGATATAATGCCTACCCGACTCAAAAAGACCCGGCGGTTACGAGGCGGACGACACATGGGATGGGGGCAGGTAGGCCAGCACCGCGCAAGTGGACACAAGGGCGGACTGGGAATTACAGGAATGCAAAAACACCACTACAGTACCCTGCTAAAAGACGATCCTGATCACTATGGCCATGATTCTACTAGGCCACCCCACCCAAATGTAACAAAGAGATGGGCCAGCATCCGTGACCTAGATGCCCTGTATGTCAAGCTTTGCTGCAAAGACAATACAATAAACCTGGCAAAGGCAGGATATGACAAACTCTTGGGCGGCGGCAGTACAAGTGTAGGCTATTCTGTCAGAGTTCCAAAGTTCACGCAGACAGCTGAAAAGAAACTAAACAATGCAGGCGGAGAGGTGTCCTCTGAACGTGGCTGAAGGTAGCATTACAAGCGTTATTCGCAAAGTGGTCTTCAAGGCAGAGCCATATCTGCCACAGGTTCCAAAGCCAAAGAAAAAGATTCCACTCCAGGTAAGACTGCTCTGGTGTGGCATAGCACTGCTCATATACATGATAATGGGTCAGACCCCGTTATTTGGTGCAACTGCCCCGCAGTTTGACTTTTTGGCATTTGCCAGAGTCATCTTTGCATCACAGCAGGGTACCCTAGTAGAGCTGGGCATTGGACCCATTGTTACTGCAGGACTGCTTATGCAGCTGCTCAGGGGTTCTGAGATTCTAAAGTTTGATTTCAAGAAACCCGAAGAGCGTGGAATATTTCAGACGGCTACAAAGATGGTAACCTATATTGTCATAGTTGCCGAGTCGGCAGTATATGCAATAGCAGTGTATGGTCCGGGCATTACAGAGACCTATGTACTATATGTTCTCGTGGGGCAGCTGATGGCCGCGTCAATTATCATAATGTTTCTTGATGAGCTGATTCAAAAGGGCTGGGGTCTAGGCAGTGGAATCAGCTTGTTTATCATGGCAGGTGTTGCACAGCAGATACTCTGGAGCATGTTCAGCCCGTTGCCTGCCGGGGACGGCGGCATGGTGGGAATAATACCATATATTGTACAGTCACTTACAGGCAGTGGCGATATTGGAAACGTGCTGTTTCGCTCAAACCAGCTCCCGAGTATATTCGGACTGTTCCTTACTGCAGGAATACTGCTGATACTAGTGTTTACACAGGGCATGAAGATAGAGATTCCCATAGTATCGACAAAGTACAGGGGGTTTTCTGCAGTCTATCCAATAAAGATGATGTACGTATCAAACATCCCAGTTATTTTGGCGTCTGCACTTACTGCAAATGCCGTGTTTATCTTTCAGATGCTGTGGGCAAACGTAAACCCGCGAAACAATGATTTCTTTATGAACTTTATAGCGCAGTTTGATCCGACCAGTCCCAGCACCCCGATAGGCGGCATCATATATTATATTACGCCGCCAAGAGGACTCGATGCCGCAGCACTTGACCCCATGCGCGCAGTAGGCTATGTCTTGTTTATGATTGGTATTGTAGTAGTCTTTGGCAAGTTATGGGTGGAGCTTGGTGGGTTGTCCCCAAAGAGCGCTGCACAAAACCTGCTTGATGCAGACGTGCAGATTCCGGGATTTAGAAGGTCAAACAAGCCAGTAGAGGCACTGCTAAACAAGTACATTCCGTCAGTTACCATAATTGGTTCCATGATTCTAGGACTGCTTGCAGGAGTCTCAGATGTATTGGGAGTCTTTGGTTCAGGAATTGGCGTCTTGCTTATGGTTGATATTCTCATAAACTATTACACCCAGCTGGTGCGAGAGCAAGTTGAGGTCGTCATGCCGCGTTTGGGTGCTTTGCTTGGAAGAAAATAAGAGAATAGTACTAGTGGGAATTCCCGGGGTAGGCAAGACTACACTACTTGCAAGAATAGTAAAGATTTTGGAGGAGAAGCAAAAGGACGTCTGTACAATAAGCTATGGTACGCTAATGCTTGAGGTGGCAAGAAAAAACGGCCTCCGAGACCGGGACGAGTTGCGAAAGCTGCCAATATCAAAACAGCAAGAGCTCCAAAGAAAGGCGGCCGAAGAGATTGCAGCCCATACACAAGATATCGTAATAATTGACACGCATGCGTTTATCAACTCGGAGGAAGGATACTATTCCGGACTGCCAGAACATGTCCTGAGAATAATAAACCCCACAAACTTTGTCTCAGTCTCTGCAAATCCCGAGGAGATATACAGCAGGAGAATGAAGGATGACAGCAGAGTCCGAGACAAGATAACTCTACCCAACATTAAAAAAGAATTGGATGTCCAGTCAGGCATGGTCTCAGCGTATGCAGTAATTACTGGATCCCCCGTAAAATACATCCTAAACCGCGAGGGAAAGGCAGATGATGCAGCAGACAAGATAATAGGTGCGATAGGACTCTGAGAAAGATATGGATTTTGTTTTATTGTTTATTGACATAGTACTGCTCCAGTTTGACATATTTGGAGGCGAGGGACGACAAGCGCTCGGAAGCGATGACCCGATAATCAAGGGAGTGGTACTTGCAATGCTTGCAGTAGCGGGATTTGGAATATTGCTAAACATATTCAACGCCGCAGTAAGAAAAAAGATGGTCGACCAGGTAAAGCTGCGCCGCATCATGAAGGAGACCCGGGGGTGGCAAAAGGAGAGAATGGCTGCAATGAGGGCAAAGGATCAGGCAAAGGTTGCCGAGCTTGGAAAAAAGTCATCGTACATGAACAAGATGTCAATGGAGATGATGCAGATGAACATGAGGCCCATGCTGATAACCTTTGTACCGCTTATCTTGATATTTTACTTTGTACTGCCGCAGCTGTTTGCATATACTGTTGCAGTATCTCCAATCCCCCTAAATGTAATACCTGGGGACATATTCCAGCTGACATGTACTGCAGAGCAGGCAGCAGACCCTGAGCATGTCTGTACAGAGGAGAACGCGCTATACCTCTGGGCATGGTACTTTTTATCATCGATTGCATTTAGCGGCATAATCATGAGACTGACAAAGACCTCGATGGATCTCAGTTGACAAAGTCCATAGTCATATCAGGCCCGCCAGCTGTTGGAAAGACCACTGTTGCCAAGGGGCTTGCCAGAGTATTTGGACTAGAGCATGTCAGCGGCGGTGATGTACTAAAGGAGATGGCATCAAGGCAGGGGTTTGATTCAAGCAGTGATGACTGGTGGGATACAGACGAGGGCATGAAGTTTCTTGAGAGGCGTGAGAAAAATCCAGAGTTTGATAAAAAACTCGATGAAAAACTAATAGTGCTGTTTAATCAGGGAGGCATGATAATTACAAGCTATACCCTGCCGTGGCTTGTAAGTGGCGGCATACGAATATGGCTTGAGGGCTCACATGAGAGCAGCATAAAGAGGATGCAACGCAGGGACGGCATGAGTCCTGACGTTGCACGCACCATCACAAGAAAGCGGTTTGACAAGAACACGGCATTATACAAAAAGATATACAACTTTGATTTTGGCCAAGACACGTCTGTGTTTGACTCTGTCATTAATACAGATGACCTGACGGCTCAGCAGGTAATTGATGCGGCATCAAAGATAGTAAGGAAATTATTATGACCCTAAAACATCTTGAGGGTCTCGCAGAGATTGACCAGGACATAACAGATAACGCGTACGGCACAGACCCCAACAAGAGAACCATAGAGCAGCTGCTAAACTATGGGATAATAATATTAGACAAGCCTCCAGGCCC
>DAXZ01000050.1:5534-11010 GCA_002506665.1 Nitrosopumilus sp. UBA526
GAGGCCACAAAGGCACTAGGTGTCCTGCTTTATGGCCCAAAAGAGTATCATGCACTAGGGAGGGTGCACACCATGCCATCAAAAGAAAAACTCGATGATACAATACAAATGTTTACGGGTGCGATATTTCAAAAGCCTCCGCAACGCTCAGCCGTACTCAGGCAGACAAGAAGCAGAACCATTCACGAGCTGGAGATAGTAGAACAAAAGGAGAGGTTGTTACTTTTAAGAATTCTCTGCGAGTCTGGAACATATATCCGCAAGCTCTACTATGACATGGGCGAGGTTTTAGGCGCAGGTGCCACCATGATTGAGCTTCGGCGCACAAGGGTAAACCAGTTTTATGAGAGAGACGGTCTAGTGACACTGCACGAGCTTGCAGATGCGTTTGCCCTGTGGGAAGAGGGGGACGGCACCAAGCTTGCAAAGATGATAAAGCCCGTCGAGTGTGCACTCAGTGAGCTAAAGTCAGTTGTGATTCGCGACTCTGCCGTAGATGCACTGTGTCATGGCGCACAGCTTGCAGTACCTGGAATACTGGAGGTCTCACAAAACATGAAAAAAGGCGATATTGTCGGCATATACACACAGAAAGGAGAAGCCGTAGCACTTGCTGAAGCCACAATGTCAGAGTATGACATACGTGATGCAATAAAGGGATATGCCTTTGAGACAAGGAGGATAATTATGGCCATAAACACGTATCCAAAGAGATGGAGAACAAAGCCGACTAAAAAGGACTAGGGAGAATGCTAGCAAAGAGTCTTGTACTGTTTATTGGAATAGGTGTAATTGCAGGACTTTTCTTTGGCGTCTATCTTATTGAGATGAGAAATACAGGACTGTTGATACATGTCGACTATCCTTCAGTATCAATAGTTACACAAGGATCAGACCATACAAGAGGAGAAGAGATAGAGATTCGCATAGTAAACTCAGGATCCGTACCACTCGGATTCCCCGATAAATCATATGGTCTTTACATTACAGGACTGTCTGGAATACTGATATACTCACCTAAACCCGGCGGCAGTGCCGTCAGTTTAGAGCCCGGAGAGGGGGCAGTCTTTGTGTGGGATCAGAGAAAAGATGACGGGGATACTGTCCTTGAAGGACTATACAAGATAATAGTAGAGGGGACTGACAGGAATGGAGACCGAGTAACAGAGTCTGCCACTGTAACTATCGTAAAGTAAGTTATGATACAATTTATAATCACACACAGGCCAACTACATCTGTCGCAAGACTTGTGCCGGGGTCGCCTAGCCTGGTAGGGCGCGCGCCTGGAAATAAAAACCACAGAGCGCGTTTCTGCAAGGAAACGGGAGTTCAAATCTCCCTCCCGGCGCCATTTTTTTGTGAGATATATGTTAGAAGATAGTTCTACATGACATGATAATATCCAAAGTCTCGCCTTCAGAATGGCTTGGACTAAACCAGTTTTTGCACGAGGTAAAACAGATAGACTCGGCTTGTGTATCTGTCTATTATCCATACGGAAAGGGAAAAGATACCATATCACTGATGCAGGAGAGAACCCGAGACGGCACCACAGAGAAGATAAAGTCAAGGATTCAAGATAAGATAATCAAACTCAGAGAGAATCCCACGTCTGTTGGGAAATTTACAAGGACGCTTTGCATCTTTGGTTTTATGAGGGACAAGAGAGTTCTAATCAAAAGTATGGGAACCTCAAAGAGGATTCCCTACATCTACATGGTAGGCAAGAGGCCGTACACCAAGCCGTTTGCTGACATGCTAAAGACCAGTTATGGTACACTGCTCATAACACTTGATCAAAAGTCTGCCAAGATACAGAGGTTTCACGGAAGCCAGATTATCTCAGAGGCAAAACTCAGAATTGACCTGCAAGGCAGGCACAGAAAAGGAGGACAGAGTCAGGGGCGATTTCTGAGGGCACGTCAGACAAAGATTCATGTCTTTTTTAAAAAGATAGCACAAAAGGCAGGGGTTATGGATAATAATTCAGACATAGTACTGCTTGGCGGGACAGGTCATGCAAAGACAGAGTTTTATGACATGCTAAATTCTGAAATGTCGGCAAAATGTAGGTTCGTTGAGAACCTGTCGTTTTCCACCAACGCCGATGAGGTTCACAAAAAGATAATCCATCACCTCTACGAGTACAGAAGGAGATACGTAAGGGAACTGATTGCAAAGTATGAAGAGATGGTCAAAGACGGACTGACTGCCAAGAGAAACAGTACAATACATGAGGCATTGGAGAGGGGGGCAGTTGACACACTGATAGTCTCTGCAAACTATTATGCAAGACCGCAGTTTAGCAAGATAACAAGGATGCTTGAGACAGCGGCGCATACCTCGTGTAACATAGAGTTTGCAGTATCGCCAAAGATAATTCAAAAACTAGACATTGACGGCTCGATGCTTGCCATACTGCGATACAAGATAACCTAGCATAGTCTTGCTAAAATCTCAGAGAACTGCCATGGGCCGCACTTGGCATCTTGTTGCTGGCTACAAAATATCCCGGTACTGTTTAGAGTATCTATGACATGTGCCGAGAAGGGCAGGACTCCGGTGGCACCTGGCGAGTTATAATTTAGTATGTGAAATGACATGTCAGTGTTTTCCAACATAATGTCAGGTACAAATTTGCCGTCATCATCAATGACAGATGAGCGTATTCCTGCAGTACCACGCACGGTAATTTTATTGGCATCAATTTTTGGCAGGAACCTCCGCACCCTGTTTATCATCATGGTTTTTGATAGAGATGAGCCTATCTCCTCCAAGGCAAGCTCTTGGAACTCTCTATCAAATATCATCTTTCTTGCACCAGACCTGAGCATCTCAAGTGTCTTTGGAACAAGCTGCCTGAGGTTCTCAGACAGGTCATACCCATACGGGCTAAATACAGGAACGGCGTTTGGGCCTATCTCACAGCTGCCGTCTGCCCTGATAATCCAGTGCGGGTCTAAAAATGGATATTCTGGGAGTTTTGGAACAGAGTATACACTTGATTTCGTAATAGTGTGGTATTCTGCAGGGGCCTTCCAGTACTCGCCTCTAAAATGAATGTCTGTGAACTTTGTTGCAACACCTACGGCATGTGCAATATCAACTGACTGGCCACCGGCGGCATTGATTAGAAACTTTGCATCAAGCAGGCGTCCATCACGCAGAGTAATTTTCCACGTATCAGCAGTCTTTTGTATATCTGTAACCTCAGAGTTTAGCAGAAAACTTGTACCGTTTTTACTGCTGTCTTGCATAAGCGAGTCTGTAAACAGGGCATAGTCAACAGACGCATCCCTGCTTACATATAATGCAGATTTGCATCTTATCTCGGGTTCTATCTTTGAGAGCTCGGCACCACTTAGCAGCTTGATCTCATTATCGTCTAGTCCGTTTTGCAGTCCCCATTTGAGGTGTCGCTCCAGGACGTCTTTTTGATTATCTACTGCCACCTCAATTACTCCGTCTTGTTTAAACGGCAAGTCCTTTAGCTTTGCATATCTCTCCCACATGGTATAGCCATGAAATGCAGTCTTTGCGTACATTTTTTTTGTTTCTGGATTGTACAGATATGGGGCATGAACCTTGCCTGTGTTTCTTTTGCTGGTATGAAATGCAACTTTGTGGGCCTGCTCAACTACTGCTATTTTTTTTGACTTGTTTAGAAACGACAGAAAGTAAGATAGTGTTGTTCCAAGAATTCCGCCACCAATAATTACAACATCAAAATTTGTCAATGTCTTTTCAATCTATCTCAGCATAATAAGCATAGCAATCAAGATTAATATCTGAGAATGTTTTGGCATGTATCATGTTGCCTGATCAGTGTTCTGTGATAGAATCCAAGAAACAGTGTGTGAATCCACCAGAGTTTGTTATATCAGTTATTGCAGGGGACGACGAGTACATGGTGGGACTGACCTGCCAGAGACACAGGCAGCTAGTGTCAGGAAAGATAGGCGTCTTGCAAAAAGAGGGCAAGATGTATGATGGAAAGATCAATTTCTCTCCACTAAAGGCAGTAGGGACTGACTGTATACGTGGTGATGCAGATGATCTAGTTAAGATTGACATGAATTGACTAGTCTTACACCCACTGTACAAATATGCGCAGAGATAGGATAGAGAAATGGATCTAGAAGCGTTTAGCAATCCCAGTGGAGAATTTGTATTTAATGAAGATAACGTACCGACTTTTCTTCCAGCACCCCCACCCACACAACTCAGCTATGATTCTGAACTAGTCAAAGTTTTGACAGAAGCATATCATGCACTAGGTCAGCTAAAAGAAATAGGCAGATATCTTTCAAACTCAGAACTGCTAATACATCCATATGTCGGAAACGAAGCTGTATCAAGTTCAAAGATAGAAGGCACATGTGCATCCATCTCGGATCTTTTGCGTTTTGAAATCACAAAACGCAGGGAACCAAATTATGAGGAAATTAGATTATTGGAAGTTGAAAATTATGTTACGGCTTTTAACAAAGCACTAGATGAGATTTGTAACAATAAGAAAGAGATTGATTTGGATTTAATACGAAATTCCCACAGGCTTTTAATGACAAATGTTCGAGGCCAAGAAAAAACTCCGGGACATTTTAGAAAAGTGCAGAACTGGATAGGCAGGGCAGGGGTATCCATGAAAGGTGCAACCTATGTTCCACCAATGCCGAGTTTACTCGATGAAAAGCTTGCAGAACTTGTTGAATTTATTCAAAGACCGCAAAAAGGCATACCGTCATTGGTTCAGTGCGCAATAATGCATTATCAGTTTGAAGCAATACACCCATTTGCCGATGGAAATGGAAGAATTGGAAGATTGTTGATCTCGCTATTTCTTGCAAAGCATGACTTGTTGCCAGAACCTATTTTGTGTCTCAGTGAATTTATTGAGCAACATAGAATGCAATACTATACTGGACTTTTGGCAGTCAGTCAGGAGAGCCGTTGGAAAGAATGGATCAAATTTTTTCTAACTGCCATATCATCACAGTCCAAAGAAGCAATCAATAATATTCAGAGACTAGTGGATTTACGTACAAAATATCAGACCATGATACAAAATAACAAGTCTGGCAGGAATTCATTATTGTTGATTGAACATTTATTTTCAAATCCATACATCACATTCACTATAGCGCAAGATTATCTCAACATTAGCTATCCTGCAGCACAATCTGCCGTAAACCATCTGATAACAATTGGAATATTAAAAGAATATGGAACAAAAATGCGTAACAGATTATTTTATGCTCATGGGATCATAGACATGTTGGAACAAAACAAATCCTAAAAATAACAAAATCTTAGATTGTCAAATACACAAACGAGACACATCTACAAAGATGGATATTTTACAAGGCGTAATGACATTTAGCAAACTGAGGTTTTTCTGATGAGAGGTATGCTATTGCAATAACAGATAACTCTGCTAGATTTCTTTCCGAATCTTGGCCAAGTCATTAAAGGTCT
>DAXZ01000050.1:11167-11551 GCA_002506665.1 Nitrosopumilus sp. UBA526
GTTATTCAAGTAAACTTGAATAAGGGAGGAAAATGGGTCTGGTATTAAAGAAAATGACTAATTATTGAATAAGAGAATCAGTTATTCAAGTAAACTTGAAAGATAACATAGAGACCACACCGTGCTAGGAACAAAATTTGAACCCACAGTGTTTCCCAGCTTACACCCCAAAGGCGAAGCAGGGACTGACTGTATACGTGGTAATGCCAGATGATCTAGTTCAGATTGGCATGAATCGCTCATAGTTTTACCTATACCATAGAATAGACGTTTATTGACATGTTGGTATTAGTGTGCTAGATCCATGTTTAAGCTAAGAGTTGCCTAGGTCTCGATAACTACACAGAACACTATTTGTCATATCTCCCTCAAATCTGATATTTG
>DAXZ01000014.1 GCA_002506665.1 Nitrosopumilus sp. UBA526
TGGTTTGTTAACGTAGAGCGAAACCGAGGTTGTCTTGCAGGGGATTTCTCAAACCCACAAGTAGACTGAAAGTAAATGGAAGATCAGATCAAGCACAATATTCTCTATTTTCATTGGATAATCATATGCTGAATATAGAACAGATCAGAATAATTTTTTCTAATTTTGTTGATTACATTCTCTATTCTATAAATGAACTAAAACTTAGCGGGCTTGGAGGGCTTCGATCCCTCGACCTGTAACTTAGGAGGCTACCGCGCTATCCATGTTTCGCGTCAAATTGACTCTGCGCCACAAGCCCAACAGAAAAAATATTCCTAATTATTTAAGCGTAATCAAGATTGCCTCTAATCAGTTCTTGAATCTTTTCCCAGTTCTTGTCTTCCTTGTTATCCCACCTCTCAAAATATATCACATCCTTTAACTCTAGTCTTGGTAACCATCCACTGGTCTCAAGATCTGGCTTTTCTGCAAACCGGTCAACATACCCTAAACACAAGTATGCTACCGGAATGACATGTTCAGGCAAAGCCAAAGCCTCTTTTAATATCTCATTTGATAGGATGCTTACCCATCCGAGGCCCACTCCCTCGGTTCTAGCTGCCAACCACAAATTCTGGATAGCACAACACACACTATAAAGACCAGCTTCTGGAATACTTGATCTGCCAATTACAAACGGACCAAACTTTGTAGGATCATATGTGACACACAAATTTACTGCGGACTCCATAATTCCTTCTAGTTTGAATGAGAGATACTTTGATCTCTTTGGTTCTTGTACTAGCTTGGATGACCGATCCTTCTCTTTTGTAAAAGAATCTTTTATCTTTGCTCTTGTCTTGATGTCTTTTATCAGGATAAAATTCCATGGCTGTGAAAATCCTACCGATGGGGCATGGTGTGCAGCATGAAGAATCTTTGATAGAATGTTGTCATCTATAGGTTCTGAGGTAAAGTGAGATCTCACATCCCTTCTTGAGTAAATTGCTTTGTAAAATCCACTCTTCTCTTCATCAGTAAAATCTTCTGTCATGTATCATAACCTTCTTTCTCTCTTCTGTTAAACGTTAATAATGTCAGCCATTTGTTCTATCTTTCAATGGGCCTGTAGTCTAGCTGGTTAGGATACCGCCTCGACACGGCGGTGATCATGAGTTCAAATCTCATTGGGCCCACTCTATTTTAATAGCCAGTACTAAAGTCCTTGTCATTCTCACTCCATGTGGTCTGAGTAGTTATCTTCCCTTTGGCAACAAAACTGGTAATTCTTGAATTAATGGCATCCTCATAAATCTCTGAATTAGCCTCGGACTTTGTTAGCACAAATATGTTCTTTAAAGGAATCTCTGCTCCAGGATAAAACAATGCTCTTCCGGGCAGTGCAATATCTACTGTAGAGTACAGTCCCGGCCCTAACAGTTTATCATCTCCATACAGCTCAAAGTCGATAAGTGCAACTGTCAATGTTGTATCACTTGGATTCTTTACTAGAAAGGTAACATCAAACTTTGCCTGATCCTTTATGGTATCTGCCCCTATTAGCTCCACACTTGTCAGTTTAATCTCAACTTGCTCCAACTCTACATTATCCAAGCTGGCATAAAAGATAATTCCCCCCATCAGGGCAAAAACCCCGGCAATAGCTACATACACTGTCATCTTGCTTTGAAGTGCCATTTCATTGACTTTGCTTGGACAACTAAAAAAGGTTGTCAAGACCCGAACACATAATATTTGAATTAAAATATCTCAAAACATGACCGCACTAGAGCAAGCAATAATCACATGGATTCATCTTATTGCCGCAGCTGTATGGGTAGGCGGTTCCTTGTTTATTGGAGTTGTATTGACCCCATTCCTAAAGACGCTGACTGACTCTGTTGAGGAGAGAATGCACATAATGGTTCGTGTAGGAAGGCAATTTAACAAAATTGCAATGCCGGCATTAATAGTTCTGATAGTGACAGGAGTGTATAACTCGTATGAATTACTTGGCAGGCCAGATCTTCTCCTATCGACAAGTTACGGGACATTTCTAATCATCAAGATAGTTCTTGTCATTGCACTAATTATCACCTATGCAATTCATGTCAGAATAATTCGCAAAGACATTGAAGAGAAATTTCTCTTTGCGCAAATGTCAGCTTTTGAGCTGAAAAGACTACGAAAGAAGATCATTATTCTAGGGGAGACCATGGTAGTCTTGTCAGTGGCAATTCTGTTATTTGCGGCATTACTTGATGCCGGAGTCTGAGACTCCTTGGATAACCACCTCAAATCCACCGTCTGTTCTTCCTATGCCGTACTTGCATCCCGTAATCTTTGATGTGACAAACAGATTCGTCTCTAGGTGCTTTGTGATCTCCTTGACCTCAAACACGGTCTTTCCAGCACTCAAACTTGCAGGAACCACCAACATATCTGCCAGGTTCCTGTCTACAGAGTTATTCTGAAGAAAACTATCAATGTCTAAATCAAATCTATGTGTCTCTTTGTTGTACAATCCATCTGCTCCTATTATGGAACCCTCATCTGTACTGTAAACTAGTATAGACGCACC
>DAXZ01000069.1:0-715 GCA_002506665.1 Nitrosopumilus sp. UBA526
CCTTTACTAGAAAGATTGCACCTAGCATGATTATAGTTATCAGTGACGCTGACAGTCTGCATAGTATTCCGAGAACTATCAGGATACCGGGAATCAGCTCGGCTAGTGCTAATGGAACCTGCATCTCTACTGGCAGTCCTAGAACCGGTAGATAATTGGCAAATCCAGGATCTAATTTTGCGATTCCATGAACTATAAAGATTACACCTATGGCGGCTCTTAAACCAAGAAAGACAATATCATTTAGAATCTTCTCTTTAATGTCTGCTAGCAACACGTCTATCTGAATTTTTTTAGTATAATTGCTTTGCTCTTAAGATATTAGTCAAATGTAGGATTCTGTACTGAATGTGACAAATACTTGGCAGCTAAAATTTTCGATCGGGGATTTTGTAATATGTGTGAGGCAAAATACTGGACAAAGTTGATTGGGTCATTATGTCATGTATCATGCTTTTATAGATATATCATGTGATTTTATTATTGTACTTAATTTCAGCCAAACGAGACGATGAACACATATGTTGATATTGCAAAAAGAACCACGATCGCCTTTAAGATATGCAGGAGGTAAATCTAGAGGGGTCGTTGAAATATTAAACTTTGTTCCGCAAAAAACAAAGGAGATATACTCTCCATTTTTTGGAGGCGGATCTGTAGAGATAGCATGTGCAAATAATGGCATAAAGGTACATGGATTTGATAGTTTCAAACC
>DAXZ01000069.1:778-1320 GCA_002506665.1 Nitrosopumilus sp. UBA526
AGGTCTACTTTTTACAATTTACAAAAGACATACAACAAATACAACAAGTATGAACGAGCTGCAATATTTTATGTACTAAACCGTGCATCCTTTTCAGGTACTACATTATCAGGTGGCATGTCACCGGGTCATCCACGATTCACGACATCATCAATAGACAGACTGGCAAATTTCAGGATAGATAATTTAGATGTGCATCATGCAAATTTTGACGAATCCATTAAAAAGTCAGGTAAAAAACTACTATATCTGGATCCTCCATACATGATAGATCAAAGATTGTATGGTAACAAGGGAAACTTGCATAATGGATTTGATCATGTGGGATTGGCCAAGATACTCAAAAAACGAACCAATTGGATTTTATCATACAATGATTCTGAAAAAGTAGCAGATCTCTATTCTGGATATGATTGCTACTATCCAAAATGGAAATATGGGATGTCAAATAATAAAAATTCCAGCGAAGTCTTAATCACAAGTCATGATATTCAAGAAAGGTAATCCCTCACAAACTGAGTCAGGCAAAGCTTTTGAATATG
>DAXZ01000069.1:1418-4448 GCA_002506665.1 Nitrosopumilus sp. UBA526
ACCATAACTATGCACTGTGGTAAAAGGTTTAAAACAACTAAAAATAAGGCCCCCATATATGGGCAAGAAAAAACCAAGCATGACAAAGACAATCAAAGACATTTTTAAAGCGAAAACACAAGTTACTCTGTCTGATCTCTACAAAACCCTGTCAGAAAATCCAGACATAACTAAAACGGTAAACCAAAATGTGCTAAAACACAGAATAAGAAGCTGCATCTATTCTCTGTCTCAAAGCAATGTCATAGAAAGGACAGCTGATGCCACATACAAAATCAAAAAATAAGGACCCGAGGGGCTTCGATCCCCTGACCTGATGATCCGAAGTCATCTGCACTATCCTGACTGTGCTACGAGTCCAATATTGTGGAATTTTAACCAATCTAAAAATCTACCAAATGAAAATCCACAGACATTATATGAACACATTATTGGCGCTGTTGGCAATAATGGTTCTATATCGGCCAATGCCCCCTTGTCGGTCTCTACAACTTGGTAAAACCAAATGTAGAAAACCCTTTATTATGCTCTGAGATTCCTTGAGTTATGTCAATGTATATGCCCGGTGCAACTGCAGTCGGAATCACTTTTGATGGCGGGGTTGTCCTTGCCAGTGAAAAGAGAGTGGCATTTGGAAACTTTCTTGTAAGCAAATCAACAAAAAAGACATTTCCTATCACCCCCAAAGTGGGTGCAACGTGTGCTGGCCTTGTAGCCGACATGCAAATTCTGTCTTTGCAGATTACGGCTCTTGCAAAGATTAGAAAGATGGAGCTAAAACGAGACGTTCCTCCAAATACCATCGCCAAAATGATGTCAAATATGATGTATGAGCGAAGATACTTTCCGCTACTTACCCAGGTAATTGTAGGCGGCGTGGTTGGCAAACCAGTCATGTATACACTTGACCCTTTAGGATCTGTACTTCCTGATGAATATGCGGCAGTAGGAACAGGTGCTGAGATGGCGTTAGGTGTCCTAGACCCACAGTTCAAGCAAGGCATGACAAAAACCAAGGCAGTCGACTTGGCAAAACACGCAGTCCGTTCTGCCGCCCTTCGGGATTCTGCAAGCGGTGATGGACTAGATGTACTTGTAATCACAAATGCCGGCACTAACGAGTTTACAGAAGGCATCACTGAATCCTAGTCGTAAATAGTCTTGCCTGTCTCCCAGAATCTGTCTGAGATATAGTGAACATTCTTGATGACTTGGCCTTTCTTGATGCTCAGCAGCTCTGAGCTATCTATCATTGCCTTTCCTACTGCCAAAAACTTGTGCTGAGACTCTTCTATGATACATACAAGCTTGTCTTTATAAAATTCCGTAAATTCCTTGATTCCCGGCCTCATCACATTGGCCCCCTTGCACATGAATCTGACTGCGCCCATGTCTACTGTAACTGACGGAAACTGCTGTAGTGTCTCAGTCTCTGACAAAAACGGAAGATAGTCCTCACCCACCTTTAATATCTTGATCCCGTCACCTGTAATTATTTGTGCATCATTTAAAATCTGATAAACTTTTACGTTCTTTACCTTGGGCAATTTAATCTCCCATCTCTCTGAAACTGTTCTGAGCAGAGCCGTTGTCTCACTCTTTGAGATTAGATTGGACTTCAATCCCCTGCAATCTCTTCTCTGATGTCTAGCAGATCCCTTAGGATTGAACTAGCAGTCTCCATGCCTCCTGCACCCTTGCCAATGATTGTCTGGGTGCCTGAATGCTCTGAGGTAAACGCAATGGCATTCAGGGTTCCGTTTACACATAGGGGGTCGTCATCTGGTATCTGCCTTGGACTTACTGTGAGCTCTTTGTTGCATGATGCGATTAGTTTTATCAAACAGTTCTCCTTGGCAGCCTTTTTGATATCCTCCGCTGTAACCTTTCGTATTCCAGTACAGTTAATGTCTGGAAGAGTCACCTTCATTCCCATTATCCAGTTTGCAAGTATGACTAGTTTTGCAGCTGCATCTAGTCCATCCAAATCCAGGGATTCATCTGCCTCGACATATCCTTTGTCTTGTGCATCCTTTAATGCCTCATCATATGATACTCCGGTACCCATGTTTGTCAGGATATAGTTTGTAGTACCATTAAGTATTCCTGCAAATGATGTGATTCTCTCCCCTCTCAGACTGTTCTTGGCATAGTCTAGAATGGGCGTGCCTCCTCCGACAGTTCCGCTAAACTTGAACATGACCTGATTGTATGTAGCAAGTTCTAAGAGGGACGGAAAAGCCAATGCCAGCGGACCCTTGTTTACTGATATTACATGCATTCCCCGTTTCATTGCAGATATGATATGAGTCATTCCCGGTTCTGCATCTTTATAGTTGCTAGCAGTAGTCTCAATTAGGACATCAGCTTTTATCTCTTTTAGCATGTCTTTGCCTGACATCTGGTTTTGCGTATCTGCATAGCGGCCTACGGTTCCAAACTTCTTTTTTGTCTCTACCAGCTTGCCAAAGTCTAATCCCGATTGGTCTACTGCACTACCTTTGCTATCAAAGACACCTACCACTCGTGGCTTTAACCCATATTTTGCATAAAGATCCTCTGATCTTGAATCAAACAGCTTGACTAGGTTCTGACCTACGACTCCGAATCCACATAGTATAATCCTCAAATCATCTCTTTTCCTTGTGTTGTGTTATATTCATCTCTGATCTTTTTATCCTTAATTGTGTTTTATTAATAATTTTTGAATCCCGGGTCTCTGGCTAGTGGGTCTTTTTCATGTTGCAAGGAGACAGAATTTATGCAATATCTCTTGTTTGTAGGCTCTGGGCCGTCATCAAAGACATGCCCTAAATGTGCTCCACACTTGTTACAGTTCACCTCTGTACGAGTCATTCCGTGTGCCGTATCTGAGACATATTGTATATTTTCCTCAGATGCTGGCTTGTAGAAACTCGGCCAACCAGAACCCGAGTCAAACTTTGCATCAGATGAGAAGAGTATCTCTCCACAGCATATGCATCCAAAGTAGCCTTGCAGCTTTGAATCATTGTATTTTCCAGAAAATGG
>DAXZ01000069.1:4489-7074 GCA_002506665.1 Nitrosopumilus sp. UBA526
TCTCTCCACTCTTCACGGCTCTTCTCTATCATGTGTATGGTGTTTCACTGTTTGGCTATTTTTCTCTTGTGTTCTGTTCTCTTTTCTGACTCGAATCGTTCTAGGTCGTACTCTTTCATGTCTGCATGCCTTATGATCTTGCCAAGGCTTGGGTGTACCTTGTTAATCTGTCTGAACATCTCCTGTGCGACTCGCCTATAATCTGCATGTCCTTGCGGGACTGTTCTTAATTCGATTAGATGACAGGCCTCTCTGAGATTGAACTTTATCATATATGGATAGTTGTATCCAAAGTTTACAACATACTGGGCTTGCTCTGCATGTCTCTTTCTAATCTTTTCAAATGTATCCTTTGTTTTATACATACAGTCCTCAAAGTCCTTATCTATTCCAAGTATCTTGATCTCTTCGGGCATACTGTACCCGTGGTCTGTTGTGAGCAGCTGTCTTTGCATAGTAAGTGTTCTGTGTCTGTGAAAGTCCCTGAACATCCCGTAATTGTTACACAGATCAAACGTATAGTAGACACACTCAAATGCCCTTGGCGGCCTGTGGCGCCTGTTTGTACGAGCACTTGCAAATCTGCCAATTATCTGATTCTTTTCCTCTTTTGGAATTTTCTTTACCTGTAAAAGAATGTCATGGTATGACACACCTGGAGACTGCTCATACATTATTGATGCAACGATCTTATCTAGTGCATTTTTTTCTGGTTCATACTCTACAAGCTTTGTAACAGTCCCGCTCTTTGGGTTTGATTTGATCCTTGCAGCAGCTGCCCCTGACTCTGCCCTTATGTCTCTGAGATAGCCTTGAAATGCCTTGCCGTACCTGTCATCTGCCCTGCGGACAAATGACTTTATGGTCGTATCAAGCTCCCGTTTGATCTTTGAGGCTAAATTCTGCTCTTCTTTTAGACTAGATGAGCCTAAAACAGTCAGCAGGTATTCAAACGCACGTCCGTTTCCTGTAATGCCCACATTAGTCAGAGTTGATGCCGGTAGCAATCCTCTTAGAATGTCAAGCGCCTTTGCCTTGGTCGACCCACGATAGATAATGCCTGCAGACTTTGTGTCTGACTCGGTTCTTAGTTTTGAAAATGGTTTCTCGTTTCCGGTTGCAGAATCCCTGAATCTGTATTTTTCTATCGGATATTTCTCTCTGACATAGTTTATCATCGGTTCTATGTTTCTTGAATAAATCTCAAACGAAAAGTTACAGCTCTTCTCATACATGTCGGCATATCGCGACTCTGTGATTTGTGGATCTCTGTAGAACCGGTACCTTCCTTTCTTCTTTACATTCCATGCGACATATCTTGATGATTTCTCCAAGTATGACAGTCCTATTCTCCGGTCTTCGATCTTTTTTACTGCAATGTTTGAGAGTCCCTCAATTGCAATCTGTGCCTCTCCTAGTTCTGCAACAGAATCATCGCCGTATTCTAAGAGTACCCTGTTGTAAAACTCTTCTCCCCTGTTCTTGTTTTTTAAAAATTCATCAAGAAAAACCCGTCTCATGCTCTTGTCAGTCCGGCTGTATCTTGACATTAGCGCTCCACGATCAACTTGTCGTGGGGTGATTATTGCAAAGACACTATCATCTGTATTTGAAAAGTGTCCTGACAGGATCTCTTTTTCTTTGAGTGAAAACTCTGACAATACTGTTATTACTGATTTACAATTATTAATAGTCTATTTCTTTTTTCCAATTTGAATCAGATCGGGCCCCTTGTCTCTGTCCTGACCCTTTGCCTGCCATCTTAGCAGTACCTGCTTGAATGCCTCAGCATCCGCCTTCTCCTCAGTATACAAAAGTGTCGTGACCCAATATCCCTTTTTGGCAGTAATGCCTCCGATGGAATTCATCCAAAAGTCACTTGGCAGATTTGTCATTGCCTTGTTGTTGGGGTCCTTTGTGGCCTCTGACCATCTGCTGGCGACAAAATTCAATATTTGCTCAAGTTCCTCTCTCTGAATCATATGAGCCTGATATTGTCTCTCCTGATTTTAAAATTGCTATGGATGTCATGTTTCCCGAGTTTGTGAAATTAATCTTACTAAAACTCAAAACATTTCTTACTCTTTGTCGGTTATACAAACCTCTAAACTACCTCACATGACAAACAATGATGCCGAAATTATCGGCAAAAATGTCAAAGACATGTACGGAACATTCATGGGCAAGGTTGTGGGAACAATCACTGATATTGACGGAAGCATTCAATCCGTTGGTATCGACTGTGGTTCTCAGGGATTACAACAGATCCAGTATGAGCAACTAGTTGTTCAGGGTGAGGGTGTCATATTCATTCCAAAATGGAGACTAGACTCTCAAAGACTCATCCGTGAAAAGCAGCTAACTCTACGCCGACTAAAGGCGCTCATTGACATTGTTTCAGAAAATGATGACATGAAGGCAGACGCAGAAATAATTCATGAGAGATACAAGTCAAAACTCGTATCTTTGGATGAAACAGAACATGAGATCAAAGACATACTTGATGCAAGACTAACGGAGATAAATGATCAAACAAAGTCTGCAAAGATGTTATCATTTGATGCAAAGGTGCAATACAAGAGCAA
>DAXZ01000074.1:0-562 GCA_002506665.1 Nitrosopumilus sp. UBA526
CAGTACACAAAATATCGTCAAACTCGCAAATTGCCTTGTATCAAGCATTATACCACGACAAGAAAAGAGACTCTTTTCAGAACATCTTGAGGGAGAAAAAATTCACATCCGAGCATGCTCAAATGAAAATGCCCAGGTGGAATTTGTCATACAAACGATCAAAGAATTACTTGGGAAAAAAATAACTAAACAAGACGGTTCCAAAGATAAAATCTCTTATGATGACTTTGCCATTTTATCTCGAACAAACAAATCACGCTCAAAATTTGCCAAACAACTCAAGGATCGTGGCCTACCTGTCAATCTTGCAAGTGACGGAAATCTATTTGCAAAACCAATAGTAAAAGACGTGATGGCATATCTTAACATAGCAAATTCACCCATCCGTGCAGGACCTGCCATCTCACGACTACTCAAAAATCATGGAATTACAGAGTCTAATATTGAGAAAATTAATGCCCACATGTCTGATAATTCCAGTATAGATTTTAACCCAAACTCGTTAGAGATTTCACAGAAACAAGAGATACAGGAATTTGTTGACATGATGCAAAACTTGGCT
>DAXZ01000074.1:657-4835 GCA_002506665.1 Nitrosopumilus sp. UBA526
CAATTAGACATAGAACCGTTTGAAGAACCAGAGACAAAAGGCAGCCTTCTTGTTACAACCATACACAAAAGCAAAGGAAAAGAATTTCAGACAGTCTTTATTATTGATGCTACAGACACCCAACTACCTAGCAAATACAAGCCAAACCAATTTGATGTTCCCAAGGGATTGGCAAATACACATATCCCAGACAATGATGCAAAAACACTTTATCTGCTCGATGAAAAAAGACTGTTATATGTTGCAACAACTAGAGCAAAAAGCCATCTCTACATCACATATGCCAAAGTCTATGAGGGACGAAAGACAGAAGCAAAACCATCAAAATTTCTAACAGAGATTAATTTTAAACAAAACCCACTAGTTGATTTTAAAGAATTCAAAGTCGACCCCAAAGCCTTGCCGGTATCTAGTGAACCACTTGAGCAGCTAAAGCAAGAGTATCAGGCATCAGTTGTAAACTCTATTCATCAAATGAACCTTTGTACTGCAATACAAAAGATTGTAGGACTGGGCAAAATAAAATATTTCAAAGAACACAAAACACTAGATGGGTTTGACTCGGCTGACCTACTAAAGACAGATGGTGAACCACACATTGATGACAAACTATACCACAAACCAGCACCACTAATCAAAAAAGAGACATTCCGCCTGAGTCCATCAAAGATAGACACGTATGAGGACTGTCCTCTAAAATTCAAATTTCAGTATGTCTTGCGTGTACCCCAGCTCCCAAAAACCTACTTTGCTATGGGAAGGACAATGCACTCAGTTGCCGAACAACTCGTAAAGATGGAACAAAATGGAACAAAACCTACCAAAGAACTAGCATTAGAAGTCTTTGAGCAACAGTGGGATTCTGCTTTGTACAGAAATCAGAGAACCAAAGAGAGTCAAGACAAGGCTACCTCAAAGGAGATGATAAAGACGTATTTGGACTGGGATGAGAAAAATCCAAACACCCCTGTGGACGTTGAGACCAAATTCAAGATCTCTATACATGATGCAACAATCTCAGGTATCATTGACAGAGTGGAGATGACCCCTGATGGCGAGTATGAGGTCATTGATTTTAAGACAGGCAAGGCATACAAGAACAAAAACACAATAAAAAACGACATTCAGATGAATGTCTATGCATTGGGGACAGAGAAACTCTACCAAAAACTTCCAAAAAAGACATCATTGTTTTACATAAAATCCAACGAGATTGTTTCACATTTCATTGACAGAGAAAGACTAGAGGAATTTAAAACAACACTTGGAGAGACAGTTGATGATATATTTGATGAGAAATTTCAGGCAAATCCTGGCTGGAAATGCAGATGGTGTGATTATGCTCAAATATGTGATGAAAAAGATCCTATCTAAACAAGAGATTAAAGACCCTCTTTACTCCATGCTCTGAGCTTTTAGGTCGCGCTAGTGTCGGTGTCGGTTTCTCGACACATAATCCCTGTGGACGATACAACAGTATCACAAGCAAGATTATGCCTAGAAGCAAAAAGTCAAGCCAGACCACATCAAATGGAACAAAGCCCTCAAAAGAGTCCTTGAAGAATATGATAAGCTTTCGTAGTGTTACAAATATCAGAGTGCCAATTAATACTCCCTTGTTGTTTGCCAGCCCGCCTATGAGTATCATCAGAAACGGCCAAAAAGTCCAGCTTGCCCTGTCATAGGCAAACGCAATTGTACCGCCAACATAAAACGAGTACAGTGCCCCGCCTATTGCAGCAAGAGCAGCTGACACTATGATAACCTTGATTCTTATCCGGGTCGAGTCCTTGCCAAGTGCTTCTGCTGCCATCTCGTTGTCCCGTACTGCTCTGAGCATTCGCCCCAGCGGTGAGCGCATCATCTTCTCACTAAACACATAGACTGCAGCAGCTATTGCTACTAGCCCTATGGTGGCTGCTGGAAAACGCATCTCGTCAGGCAGAAACGACAGCGGGTCTGGCACCTGGACTCCGAGTGTTCCGCCTACCAACGGAGTATAGTTATTTCCAATAATCCTAATGCTCTCACCAAACGCTAACAGTGTAATTGCAAGATAGTCACCACGCAGTCTTATTGCAGGATATGATGTCAACAGTCCTATCCCGCCACCTACAGCTGCTGCAATACCTAGTGTCAGAAAAAAGATTGCAAATCCAATCCCGACATTATCTACCAGCCACAAGTCTACTTGATGTACTATGAGCAGATTATCTACTATATAGTCGCCCTCGATTCCTGCCATGCTGGCAAATATCCTGCCCGGAATAGATGCAGCAACAAACGCGCCGGCACCTACTGCCAAGACCTTGCCAAAGTTTGGAACTCCGGCAAATCCAAACTCCATGTTCAGACTCAGGTTTACGATAACATAGATTGCAAATATTGCAAGCAGGTCAACTACAAATACTGTCTCAGTCTCTAGAACCATTTCTCCACAACCTCGACCAGTTTATTCCTGCCAAACCCTTTGGCGCAAAAAACAGCGTAACTACGATAAATATCAGTGGAATCAGCGGGCGATATGCAATAAGCCAAGAGCCAAACTCTCCTGACAGGAACCTTGTTCCAAGGACCTCAGTTAACCCCACTAGGACGCCGCCGACAATTGCTCCTTGTATGCTAAGAAAACCGCCTACAATACTTGCAGCAAAGATGCTTGGTATTATCTGCTGGCCGAGATTCGGGTCTCCCTGAAACCACATGGACATTAATGCTCCTGCAATTCCTGCAAAGCCCCCTCCAAGCAACCACGAGACCCCATAAATCAGCTTGACATTGATTCCTACGGTACCTGCAAGATCCGAGTTCTCAGTTGATGCCCTCATTGCAATGCCAAACTTTGTCTTGCGCAGTCCTATGTGAAGCGCGATGGCAAGTATTGCTATGGTTATTGGAGCTATTATTACAATTGCCGGCAGTCCCATAAACTCTATATCATAACTGCGTAGGGAAAACTCTCTTGACGTCACATGGTATGTCTTGACGATATAGTCTGCTGTGATGTTAAGTATGGCAATCATTATCAGGTCAAATGCCAGAGTCGCAATCATCTGGATTGCCGCTGATGCCCCCTTGCGAATAAGCGGCTTTAGAACAAGGGTATACAATAATACTGCGACTATTCCGGATATTACAAATGATATGGGAATTGCAACATACGGCAACAGACCCCAGACATGAGTCACAACTAGTGCCACATACACACCTATGGTGGCAAATGACGCATGTGCGAAATTAGGTACCCTGGTCGTGATATATGTAAGTGTAAGTCCGATGCTAAGCAGTGCCAGGAGGCTTGCAAAGATTATTGCATCTGAAAATATCGGGTCAAATACAAAATTAACCATTATTGAAAACCCTTAATTCTGTTGAACATTTAACATTTTCATGGCACTTTTGTCCGTTTCTGGTGTAACCAAACACTTTGGCGGCAATGTGGTTCTTGACGGAATTGATATGGAACTAGACCCAGGCCGGCTGTACAATCTTATCGGTTCTAACGGAAGTGGCAAGACCACCCTGATTAATGTAATATCTGGAATGCTAAGACCTGATGATGGAAAGATAGTCTTTGATGGAATTGATGTTACAGCCAAGGGACTTTATGACACGTTTGATACGGGACTAGTAAGAACCTGGCAGACTCCGCAGCCCTTTGTAACGCTTAGCACTCTGGAGAACTTTGTAATATCTAGCGGCGGCAATCCCGGCGAGTCTTTTCTTAAGGCACCGCTAAAATCAACGTGGAAGAAAGACGAGCAGAGAATCACAGACAAGGCACTAGAGATAATGGAGATTATAAACCTGATCAAACGCAAAGACATACCAAGCCAGAATCTTAGCGGCGGCCAGCAGAAACTATTGGAACTCGGCCGTGCCATGATGTCTGGTGCCAAGATGATCCTGATGGATGAGCCCATTGCAGGTGTGAACCCGACACTGGCACATGAAATATTTGAAAGAATTGTAAAGATCTGCAAGAAAGACAACATTACATTTCTGATAATAGAGCACAGACTGGACATTGCATTGCAATACATGGATCATGTCTTTGCACTAAACAGGGGAAAGATTATCGCCGAAGGCGAGGCCGATGACGTGATTAATCATCCCGAAGTCATCGAGTCGTATCTTGGAGGTTGAATGTCTCAGAAACAAGCCAGCGTAGTACACGT
>DAXZ01000074.1:4916-6891 GCA_002506665.1 Nitrosopumilus sp. UBA526
ATATATTCCGGAAAGATTCTATACAATGACCGCAACATTACCGGACTTGCACCACACATGGTGGCAAGAAAAAAGATTGCCTACCTGCCACAGATAAACAATGTATTTACAAATCTTACGATACGGGAAAACCTAACCATGGCAAGCTATACGCTTGATCCAAAGACCAAGCATGACAGACTGCCTGAGATCTTTGAGACGTTTCCAATTCTAAAAGAGTATGAGAAATCACGGGCAGCTACCATGAGTGGCGGTCAAAAACAGATGCTTGGAATGGCCATGGCACTGATAAGGCAGCCAAACATAATGCTCTTTGATGAACCCACTGCTAGCCTCTCACCAAAACTTGCAAACGATGTACTCTCAAAGATAGTGCAGATACGTGATGATTTTGGAATAACCGTAATCCTAGTTGAACAAAACGTCAAGCGGGCACTAAAGATATGTGACCGTGTCTATCTTATTGCAAACGGCAAGCGTGTATTTGTAGGAAGTTCAGAGGAACTCTTATCAAACCCCGAGCTTGGAAAGCTATATCTGGGAATTAACAAAATTCTCTAGATATGTGGTGTAGTCAATTACTAGTTTTACCTGATATCATACAAAAAGTCCCTTGGGGCGGTCTCTACAAGAGATAACCACTCATAACAATGGGATTCCTGGAAATATCTGTATGCTACTTAGAGCCATTGCAATTGTTTGAATTGCTCCAAATACCATTACCCATTTTACCAGTTCTGGATCCTGACTGTCCCTTATCTTGGACCATGCAATGGCAGACCCTAGAATTCCCAGAATTAATGGCAACAAGAACCACCAAGCTGATCTGTTCATATGATAATTAACTCCTACCTTGATAAAAGTGTGGTGTTGATTATGGAAATAGATTCTATAACACTATGTTGTGGTATCTGGCCACACACAACTATTCTACTCGCTCCTTGAGGTATATGCCGTCCTCTCTTATTTCTGTATCATACATTACTAGATCTCCTGACTCTCTCCATGCTTGATTCTGTTCTATCCATGTATCGCTCTTCTTCCAGGACTTCATGTTGGTCAACCTGCCTGAATCAATATCAAACTCGTAACTGTGCATGTGACATACCACGTTGTTGTCTTTATAGACTCCCTTGTGCAGTGATGCTCCCTTGTGTGGACACGAATTCTCACAAGCAAACAGCTTCCCGTCTTTCTTGCCTACGAGAATCTCTTTCTTGCCTATGACAAACCTGTTCATAGAATTCTCTTTAATGTCTGAAACCTTACACACTCGGAACATGATTAATAAAAATAAAAGATGTAAGAACTCTCTCAGAGGTGTTGCAGACCGCCGTGTCCTTTGGTGTGTGGAGACTGACCGACAAATGATCTTCTAAAGTGTCCTGAAGGTCTCTTTGTGAGCAACTCTACAAACCACGCCTCGTGTTCTATCTCTTCTTGCATTATAGCTTGAGCTATGTTGTAAGTTCGGTGGTCTTTGTTTGCAGTATAGTCACATACCTCGCCCCATGAGCGAATTGCACATCTCTCTGCCTCTAATAGTACCTTTAGGATCTCCTCAACGTTCTCCCAGTCATTTGGCAAGAATGCATCTGGACATCCTGCAAGGTCAGCAAACTGCCTGACATCTCTTGGGAGGTCTCCTCCGATCTCATAGAGTCTTGGAACCATCGCCTCAAAGTGATTTCTATCTTCAATCCTTGCATCCTCGACTATCTCCTTGATGCCCTCACCGTCTCGGCCTGTGCAGTGCATCCGAAGTATCGTATAGTAATAATACGTAAAAAATTCAGCACCTACTCCTGCCAAGAGGAGTTTTCTGAGTTTTTCCACATCAATACCATTGTCTTCTATAACCTTGATGCCTACAAGCTCACCGATCTTTTCTTTGTAATCTGTAGTCATGTGATATGACACATGACTGGCTATATTTTAACGTAGATCAGAACTCGTTGAGCTAGGTCAGAATTCT
>DAXZ01000074.1:7079-7242 GCA_002506665.1 Nitrosopumilus sp. UBA526
GTGTCTCTGGTCTTTGTCTCTAAATAGTTTGTAATGTTTTATGCACAAACTCCGCGTCTCCCTGACACTAATCTGTACGGTCTCTACTGCTTTTTCTTTACACTCTGAGATGCTACACTGCATTATGAGATATCAGAGAACATCTATTAATAAAAATTATGTT
>DAXZ01000074.1:7304-13928 GCA_002506665.1 Nitrosopumilus sp. UBA526
ATAAAATCATGACAAAACTGACGTCCCTGATTACTTTGGGATGGAATTCCAAGGAACTACAACACGAACTTGAGACTCTGATGGAGAATCATTCTGAGATCACTTTGGAGATCAACGGCTTTGATGATCAAAACTCATAGCGCCGAGTCGACCATCAGCGCAATAAACAGTACTGCCAGATATGGACTAGAAAACTTGAACAGCGTCCATGCTGCAGTCTCCTTGGGTTTTAGCATGACCCATATTGAGAGTCCGACCATCAGTCCTCCAGATACAATCGCAGTCCATAGATATATCGCACCGACCATCTCTTGGCCGTCCTGAGTTGTAATAAAAAACGGAGCAATAGAGAACAGTACCATCACCACAGTTGATCCTGCAATGACTCTTGCAGAGGTCTTTTCTGACTGTACGGCAGTCAGCATTGGAACATTTACCTTGTTGTAGTCGTCTTTGAAATGCAGAGTCAGTGCCCAGATATGCATAGGAATCCAGATAAACACCAGTCCTGCCATTGCAAGGCCCATTGTCCATAAATCTGACATGCTTACTGACACCCATCCTATCATCGGAGGCGCGCCACCACACAACCCCCCCAGGATTATGTTGGTTCTCGAGCTTCGTTTTAGTACATACGAGTATATCAAAATGTTGTTTACCAGTCCAAATGCAATAAACGCAGTTGCCCACGCGCCCTGCTCTAGTGTGGTAGTAAATGATATGCCAAATGCCAGAACCAGTGAGATGCCTGCCAACACCAGTCCAAAATTTCTTGCCTTGACTGCGGGATAGATTCTCTTTGATGGCAGAGGCCTGTCTTTTGTCCTCTCCATGATACCGTCAATATCTCGGTCATGATAGTTTGTCAGGGTGTTTGCAGCAGCCGACCCTGACGCAACTGAGAACAGCATCAGGAGCCAGGTGCCTGCAGAGATCTCTATGTTGTAAATGTTTGATGCCGTCAGTGCGGCGCCAAACGCGGTAAAGACTAGCAGATACCAGATCTTTGGCTTTGTTAATTCGTAATATACTGCCACCCTTGATTCTGATTTCTGCTTTTGCAATGCTAGTCACTATCCTTTGATGGCATATATGGCATTGCCTTCATGCGTGATTTCATCTCGATAAACGACTCTGAGGACTGGATTCCGGCAATTCTGCCTATCTGCTCAGAGACCATCTTGTGCATCTGATCCAATGATCTTGAATACATTGTTACTAAAATATCAAACCTCCCTGTAACTTCGGCAACTTCTCTGACGCCGTCAATCTTGAACAACTCTTCAATGATATGATCCCTTTTCTTTATGTCCATGTTAATACCAGTCAGTGCCTTTACACTATACCCTAGTTCTGAGTCATTAACTATAATTGTAAAACGCTCGATGAGTTTTTTCTTTACCAGTCTCTTGATTCTTGAATATACCACTGATGAGTTTACGTTGATCTTTTTTGATAGACGTGGAACCGAGATTGAGGCATCATTTGAGAGTTCTGACAAAATCTGTAAATCCAAGTCATCTACCTTTGTCGTCTAAAACACCTGAATCGATCTAGATTTCTGGATCTTATAAAGTTATTATTGTAAAAATTGCAAAAAATTGTCTAAATTTTGCCTTTTTTGTACAGCATCTCTGCTAGCAGTACCGCGCCCTTTGCAGAACCCATCTTTTTGTTGTGTGAGAACAGTACATACTTTAGACCATTCTCAAACAATTCCTCCCTCTCCACCCTTCCTATGGTGGTAGTCATTCCGTCACCTACTTCTCTCTCCATTCTCGGCTGCGGCCTAGTTGGGTCCTCATGAAAAGCATAGTATTTTTCAGGAGCAGACGGCAGGCCAGATATAGAGATGTCTTGGTTGTACTCGTTGTAGATGTCCTTTGCCTTTGCAGGATCTATGTCTTTTGCAGTCTCTACAAACACAGACTCGGTGTGTCCGTCTAGTACCGGAACCCTGGTACACGTACAGCTTATTCTTATATCTGCATCCTCTATCTTTCCGTCCCTGAGTTTACCTAGAATCTTTTTTGTCTCCAGCTTTACCTTTCCCTCTTCTTTTGGGATATATGGAATAATATTATCTGTAATTACCATTGCCGACACCCCTGACTTTCCGCCGCCGGAGATGGCCTGCATGGATGTCATCATGACCCTCTTTACGCCGTATCTATCAAGTAACGGTTTTAGCGTTATGGCAAGACCCGTAGTAGTACAGTTTGGCAGGGGCGCCACCCAGCCCTTCCAATTACGGTTCTTCTTTTGGGTCTCTAGCAGCTCTGCCTGCTCGTCATTTATGCCGGGAATCAGGATTGGCACATCTGACTCGTATCTATAAGCAGAACTAGTTGAGATTACTGGCAGTTCTGCTGCCATCTTGGTTTCAATGTCTCTTGCGGCTTTTGATTCGACTGCAGAAAATACCATGTCTAGCTGAGACACGTCTAGTTCGTCAACTGATTTTACAGTCATCTCCTTGACATACTCTGGAATCTCTCCACCCACATCCCACGATATGGTCCCATCTGCGTTTTTTATGGCATCAAGATATTTTTTCCCAGCAGAGCGCTCAGATGCTGCAATCTGGGTTACCTCAAACCATGGATGGTTATACAGCGACCGGACAAACTCCTGTCCTACAGAACCAGTGACCCCGATTATTGCCACCTTCTTTTTATCCATATCTGAGATGTTGCTTGACTATCAACTAATAATCGTTTTCCGAAAAATACCAAAACATACTAAATCAGCTAATATTATCTTGAACTGTGAAAATACTGCCAAAACCATCTGTCATTACACACGTCCCAATAGTTCATGGTGGAAAGACACAGAGAATCGACTCTGAAACCATTGATTTTAGCTCAAACGTCTCTCCTCTAGGGCCCCCCATATCTGTAAAAAAAACCATGCTAAAAAATATCGACAATATCAGAGAATATCCTGACATTGGCTCATCAGGTATAATGCCTAATCTGGCAAGGTACACAGGTCTGGGGCAATCAAATCTAATGGTTGGAAACGGAGCAGTTGAGATTATCTACAACTTTTGTTTTGCATTCTTGGCCAAAGATACCCGAGTACTGATTCCCGTCCCTGTATTTGCCGAGTATGAGGCAGCGGCCAAGCTATATGGCAGCCAGGTATCATACTTTGAAACCATGAATCTGTCTCAAGACCTTGACGGGTTTATCTCACAAATCCCACAAAACGGCTGTGTGTTTATCTGCAATCCAAACAACCCCACAGGACGACTCTTGCCAAAAACCATGCTTGTCAAAATAATAAAAAACGCACAGAAACTATCCACACTAGTGTTTGTAGATGAATGTTTCATAGAGATGGTTCCTGAATCAGACGAATCCATACTGTCATACATTAAAAAATATGACAACCTCTTTGTCTTGCGCTCTTTTACAAAGTCCTTTGCACTTGCCGGCATTCGTATAGGATATGCTGCAGCTCACAAACAGATAATTGAGATACTACAAAAAATAAGAATTCCATGGAGTGTAAACTCTCTGGCACTAGCTGCTGCAAATGCCGCCCTTAAAGACAGGTCATATATTACCAAATCAAACCTTGTGATTAAAAGGGAGCTTTGCTATCTAACAGAGAACATCAACAAGCTCGACGGACTGTATTGCACAAAGTCAGCTACAAACTTTATTCTGATAAGAACAAACATGGACTCGTCACTACTGCAAAAAAAACTGCTCAGACACAAGATTCTGGTACGTGACTGTAAAAATTTTCGAGGGCTAGAAAACCATCATATCCGGGTTGCCGTAAGGTCTCACAGAGACAACCTAAAACTCGTACGAGCACTGGGGCGTACACTATGAGATCCCTGATGATTCAGGGCACATCCTCAGGTGCTGGCAAAACCACACTAGTAGCCGCACTCTGCAGAATATTCTCTGATAAGGGGTATAGTGTGGCACCATTCAAGTCTCAAAACATGTCAAATTTTGCATATATCGCACCTGACTTTGAGATATCACAAGCCCAGGCAGTCCAAGCTATCGGAGCACGATGTAGCATAATGCCTGAACTAAACCCAATACTCCTAAAGCCTATAGGGGACTATACTAGTGTGGTATACCTCAACGGACAACGATACAAAAAGATGCATGCAACCCAATATTACAAGTTTGTAAACCGTGAGGGAATACGTATTGCATCAATGTCATTAAAAATATTACAAAAAAACCATGATCTAGTAATACTCGAAGGCGCAGGCTCTCCGGCAGAGATCAATCTACAAAAATTTGACATTGCAAACATGAGGATGGCACAAAAGGCAAAGGCATCAGTATTGCTAGTCTCTGACATTGACCGGGGAGGGTCTTTTGCAAGTCTTGTTGGAACTATGGCACTAGTTGAAAAAAGATACCAAAAATTCGTCAAGGGCTTTGTCTTTAACAAGTTCAGGGGGGATCCCGGGGTGTTAAAGCCGGGACTGCAAAAACTCAGACGAATCACAAAGATACCTGTGGTGGGAACCATACCTCTTATTCCAATCAATCTACCAGATGAAGACTCGTTGAATGCCAGTCCTCATAATGTATCATGGACCAAGAACGCCAGTCCTAGCAATGTACCATGGACCAAGAAAACCATCTCAAAGATTGACGGCGAGTTGGATAAACTGGCAGCTGTTGTAAAATCAAGTGTTGATATACGAGCTATTGAGAGAATGTTGAGATGATCATAGAGTCTCTGCTTGTAGCATGTCTTGCCGTCCTGCTTGATCTCAAGCTAGGAGATCCTAAAAACAGATATCATCCGACTGCCTGGATAGGATCCCTGATTGCAAGACTTGTCTTGATTGCCAAAGATGACAACCCTACACTAGAAAAGATTGGAGGCATCTGTGTTGTGGTATCTGTAACATCATTGGTTCTCTTGCCGCTGTTTGCCCTAGATATTGGGATATCTCTGATTACAAATTACTATGTATCATTTATTATTTCACTAGTTGCAGGCATACTGTTGCTAAAGACTGTCATTGCCATCCGTGGAATGGAAAAACATGCAATATGTGTGCTCGAGTCACTTGACGGGGATAATCTGGATGTGGCCCGAACAAACCTATCCATGATTGTAAAGAGAGATACAAAGAATCTGGACAGAAACCACATACTCTCAGGCGTGCTTGAAAGCATAAGTGAAAATACCGTTGACGGAGTCACAGGGCCGCTATTTTATTATGCCATCTTTGGGTTGTATGGTGCATTTGTGTATCGTGTAATTAACACTGCTGACTCGATGATTGGATACCAGAGTAATATGTTTAGAAACATTGGATGGTTTGCAGCAACAACTGACAGTGTCCTAAACTATATTCCGTCTCGGCTCACAGGTATGACGATGGTGATGGCGGCCGCTGTACTGCAACACAACTGGCGGGAATCATATAGAACCATGCTCAGAGACGGCAAAAAAACCCAGAGCTATAATGCGGGATATCCAATGGCCGCCCTGGCAGGCGCTCTGGAGACAAGGTTTGAAAAGATAAATCATTACCAGCTAGGTTGCAGGGATACGGTACTGACAAAGAAACACGTATACTCTGCAATCTCGATTATGAAACTTAGCTCTGTAATATTTTTTGGAATGATAACCGTACCAATCATAACTGTTTTGTCACTTGTCGGATGGTGGATACATGCTTAAAGAGATAGGATCTGTCTTTTCATTTCTGACAATAATTCCATCTCCAAATGCAACACTAGAAGACACTGCAAGATACATGTTTGTGTTTCCACTAGTCGGTATCATAATAGGGCTCTTGGTAGGCTCGTTAGGACTTGGACTGTCTCTCTTTTTGGATCCCATTCTTGTCAGCCTGCTAGTTGTTGCCTCTATTGCAATCCTTACCGGAATCCATCATACAGACGGTCTAGCTGACTTTGCAGACGGACTCATGGTAAAGGGCAGCAGGGACAAAAAACTTTTGGCCATGAAGGATCTCTCTACTGGCTCTGCAGGAATCGTTGCAATTGTCTTGTATCTTGTAGGACTGGTAGTTGTCCTCTCACTTACTGGCGGGTTTGAATTACTCCGGGCAGTCCTTCTAAGTGAGATTCTTGCAAAGTTCTCAATGGTTCTGATGGCAAGTCTTGGCAAATCAGCCTCGCTTGGCTCAAACTCGCCCTTTGTAGGGGTTATGAAAGACAAGAGAAAACTCGCAGTAGCCTTTGTCATAATGCTAATTCCAATAGTTTTGGTGGGACAAATAGCCGGCCTTGCAATGCTGGGCGTGACAGTATCTGTTACCATATTTTTACTTGCCCTGTCTACTCGCAGCTTTGGCGGTATTACAGGTGATGTGCTGGGAGCTACAAATGAGCTTACCAGACTGGCATCACTGATGGTGTTTGTCTCGATATGATTGGCGTAATCATGGCAGGTGGCAGGGGTACTAGGATGAACTCGGATACTGAGAAACTGTTACTAGAATATACAAAGCCTGTAATTTTGCATGTAGTTGATGCACTAGTAAAATCCCGCTCTTTTACAAGGGTACTAGCTGCAACTAGCCACAACTCGCCTGACACAAAAAAACTGCTAGAGCAAAACAATGTGGAAATCTTTGAGACGCCTGGACTTGGCTATGTC
>DAXZ01000074.1:14031-19258 GCA_002506665.1 Nitrosopumilus sp. UBA526
ATACCGTTAACTTTGATGGCAAGACATGTCATTATACTGGAATTTCTATTATAAACTCTGACAAAGTCTCTTTTTTGCAGGAGGTAGCTGTGAACTATGTCATAATTGATGATGAACGAGTTGCGTTTAATCTAAACACTAAGCAAGACTATGACTTGTTTAGGCGCTACCTGAGATCTTGCCGTTAATTAGTGCCTTTGAGCCTGTAGGCTCTGAGATGATATTTCCACAGGAATTGCATGCTATCTGCGTTGATGCATGGGAATAAACTATCTGCTGTTCGTCACATTCATTGCAGTTGACCTTTTGAAACTTGCTGGAAGGCACTGGAATCTCAATATGATCTTTTTTCATGTAGCCACCAACTCAAACTTTTTAATTCTGATACCTGGCTTGTTGTATTTCTTTTTACAAACAGTACATGTCATGATGGGCGTAACTTTCTTTGTGACCTTTGCAGGCTTTGCCAGCTTTGGGAATTTCTGTCCGCCGTATCCCTTTTTACGCTCTGCATGTCTGCGCTCACCTCTGGCAGAACCACGCCTCTTTCCGGCCTTGTAAATGGAGACCTTTTGTTCGGTATGTGTCTTGCATTTTGCACAATACTTTCTGATCACCTTAGGGATGTTCATATCAACAAAACCCCCCTTCAACCGTAATTTAAGCATAATCATGTACGGTACAAAACTATAGTTTCTTTAACAGAGTAAATCGAGGCATGTCAGGTTCAATGTCTTTGTGCATATCGACATTGCTGACAAACCTTACCTTATAGTCACGCCATCTATTTTGCATGTTTCTTGACATCTGATTCTCATCAACTTTTCTTTCTGTCTCATCAAACCTCTCGCAGTTCATAATGTACTTTCTAGCAACCCTGAACATCTCTGCAACTCCTTTGTCTAGGGTCTGCTCATCTAAATAATTCATCAATCCATGTGTAAACACAAAATCTATTGCCGAGTCAGCAAAGGGCAGTTTTGAGATATCACCTTTTTTAAAATCAGCAGCTGATAGTTTCACTTGAGCGATCTCCAATGCATGACAGTTAAGATCAATCCCATGAATCTCAAATGTGTCTGGAAACAGCCTTAGATCAATTCCGGTACCGCACCCAATCTCAAGAACACTCGTGCAGCGCAATGAGGTCGCTAAATCTCGAACAAATTTTGCAAACGCTTCATTATACCTTGACTCGTTTGTATCTGAATACTTGTTCCAAAACTCCTCGTCATAATCCATCCAGTATTTTACAAACAAAGCTGTATTTGATACTAGTTGTCTAGTGCCGGCATTTGCATGAAACGAGTTTTGTATCAAAGGTACAGTCATGTGGCCCCTCTGACCTTCCCTGCGTAGGAATCTCCCTCATACAGTCCTCGTGACGGTCTTTTCTGCAAAACCAGCAAATCTCTTTGGCATTGCCTACAACACACGAGTCCACGACTTTGGATTCCTTGCTATGAATATAAAACTTCATCAAACTCAGATAAATGTCAGCCAAGGCAGAAACCTCTCATCTCTGGCCATGACTACGTCTGTAAACGACTTTTGTAATGCCTTGGTGGTTCTGCCCATCTTGCCTGTTCCAATCTTTACTTTGTCTACCTGGGTAATTGATTTTATTTCGGCAGCTGTTCCTGTCATAAAGATCTCGTCTGCCAAATAGAGATCATCTCGTTCTAGGTCACACTCCATTACAAACTCGCCGTTCTCCTCAACAATCTGAATAACACTGTCCCTAGTTATCCCTCCCAATCCCCCTGCTGACAGCGGCGGAGTCTGAATGACACCATCTTTTACGATAAAGATATTCTCAGCGCTACCTTCTACAACCTTGCCGTACGAGTTTAACATTATTGCTTCATCATATCCGTTCTCCACTGCCTCCATTCTTGCAAGAACCGCGTTTGCATAGTTTGATGCAGCTTTTGCATGTGTTGGCTGGGATCTTGAATCAATTTTAATCCAGCTTGAAATCTTGCATTTTGCTCCAGAAAACTTGCCTGCCTTTGATTCACCCATCTTCCATTTCCAGCATGCAATAGCCACATCTACTTTGTTGGGGGACGGGGTTAATCCCATTGTTCCATATCCGTAATATGCCAGGGGTCTGATGTATGACTCTTTGAATCCTCCTGTCTTGACAGTCTTTATAATTGCCTCAGTAATTGCTTTCTTTGAGAACCGCATCTTCATAGAGTACAACTGTGCAGATCTGAAAAACCTGTCAATATGTTCAGGCAATCTAAAGATTGCCGGCCCATCTCTTGTATTATAGCACCTGATCCCCTCAAAGATTGATGTTGAATAATGTAATGCATGAGTCAATACATGAACCTTGGCATCCTTGAATGGCACTAGTTTTCCATTCATCCATATCTTGCCTACTTCTTTCATAGGAGAGCAAAAAAACAATGCTAATTTAAAGAATTAACTTAAACTACATATCTGACCAATCCTAAACTCTGGTATGGACTGGACTCTGGGCTTTGTTGGAATTACCTGTCTTGTAATAGGACTTGTGGGCCAGGCATTTACAATGAGAAAAATCCGTCTCACTACCTACAAAGATGAGGATTTGGGCTCGGCTAATATCTTTCTCAATCCAAAGAACTTCAAGTGGTATGTCTTGTTGGGCGTGGGAATCATTTTGTGGTATGTGGCTGAGCGTGCGTAAACTGATCTATATGGATCATCTCTAAATACTAGTAACTGTAATGTATAGTAGCGTGTTTTGGGTAACGCCGGACTAACTCTAGATAATGGTCCAAGAACAAACCCATGATGGTGCTTACAGGTGAAAGCCCGTAGCACCACTCTTTAGATTAATCGATGACAGGGATTTCTTGTCATCAAATAATTTCATAGATATGTGTGTGGGTATCATTGATTGCAAGCCCCACATGAAACCAATGCTTGAAGAATAACACAGTCATGTTTCGGTGTCACTCTGTGATACCTTGTGGTCAAGTATATTTCAAACACATTTGGTTCACGTTTTAAAAGCAAGACGTTTTCTGTTCTCAGTGTTATTCAGAGCTTGTGGTATGGTTTCTGGAAATTTGATGATCTGCCAAAAGATAATCTTTAAGTATAAATCAGACCAACCAAAGACAGCAATGACTAAAGTAGAGAAATCTAAAAATGCAACAGAAGGAGCATTTGAGCGAGATATAAAAAAACCTAGTAAATTAGGCAAGGTGATAATCGAATGAATAAAAATACAGATGTTGTAGTAGATAGAATAAAATTCTACGACAATGACATAGAGATTGCAAAGGGTTCACTTCGTAGATGTAACGGTTTGATTAGTGAAGAAGTTGATCTTGCTTTAGAAGGAACAAAATATGCCCAACAAAAAACAGCAATGACTAAAACTGATAAACCTCGCATGCTATCTGAAGAAGACAAAATCAAGCTGTGCATGGAACAGTTTGGATATGAAAGAAAGATAGCAATGGCACAGATTGCGAGATGGAGTTAGCTTGATGGCAGACAATGCAACAGAAGGAGCATTTGAGAGATATATAAAAAAACCTAGTAAGTTAGGCAAGGTAATAATAGAATGAATGAAAATACAGCTGTTGTAGTAGATAGGATAAAATTCTACGACAATGACATAGAGATTGCAAAGGGCTCACTTCGTAGATGGGAAGGTTGGACGAATGAAGAAATTGATCTTGCTTTAGAAGGAACAAAATATGCCCAACAAAAAACAGCAATGACTAAAGAAACAGAGCAACGTGAAAGTTTAGATAGAGAAGCCAAAATCAAGCGATGTATGAGAGTGTTTGGATATGAAAGACAAAATGCCATAGCACAGATTGAAAGATGGAGTTAATCATGTCAAATGAAAAAATCAAAGAAATTATTGAATTATATCCAAGTGACCTAGATACTGCCAGTAGGTTCCCTATACTAAATGGCATGGTATTACTGCACTAGAGTTTAACGAGTATTGCAAGATAAAGGGCAAAAAAATCCCATTTCGAGAAACCACACACCTGGAAGAAAGAGTGATTAGACCTAGTAAGCGTATCACTCTAGAAACCTAATATGCAAGATAGTTCTATCCAAAATATGCCAAAAGACGATCCTATAGTTGATCCTCATGAGCCAAGTATCTACTTGGACAAAGATTTCATCCCTACAACCAAATCAAAGGCATACTGGAAAGAGACAACAACCTTTGATAAAGATGGCAATATGGGACATGAACTCTACAAAATGGATGAGAAATAAGGCATATACTATTTCTTGTATCCACACACTGACTTTGCTTTTTTTTACATGTCCACAATAGAACACATTGCAGGGTTACAGGCAGGCAATGAGAAAGAAGATAACGACAAAACTACTGGACTTGGAGATAACTACGAATCATGTACAAAGTTCTGCCATACCACAGAACTCTTTTGTGCTAAAATATCTGGTCAGTTATATTTCATCTCAGAGAAACCCCCAAGGCAAAAACTATACAATTATCTGAATCTTTGTAGATAGTGAAAATGTTGTAGATTTTCCCTTATTTTTCTCGAAAAAATGAAATTATTCATTAAACATCTATATTACTACCTGTTAATTTTTCATAAAATCCTGTTCTAGAATCAGCTAGTATATTTAATGGTAATTTCTTGGTTTTATTTGAAAATAATAATTTTAATTTCAATATAACGCACGATATTTTCAAGTTTCATTGCTATTTTCTATCAATCTCATCTATCCATGCTTATATAGTTGTGATTTCTATAATGTATACCAAGATGACGTGTAAAGGAATTTGTGTTAGATACAAGGCCCAAAAGCCTGTTGGTACCGGAAGATATGCTTCTGGACAACGTCGATGCCAGATTTGTGAAATATTCATCAAATGGGAAGGGCTTTGGTGTCCATGTTGTGGATATAGATTAAGAACAAAACCACGCAACTTGAAATACAAAGCAAAATTACGAGCCAGAGTTGAGGCCGATTCTATGGAAGCTGCAGCAGCTGGAATTGAATCCAAAGTTCAAGAGGTAACTGTTAAAACAAAATCTAAAGCAAAGACCAAAGCAAAAATAAAATCTAAAAAATCTCCATGCAAACACTGTGAAAAACTCTATGTCTATACCGACAAACATGAAAAGAATTGCAAAAAGAATCCCGAAGTTACACCATCCCAAAAGAGTAAATCAATAGCAATAAAAGCATAAGACCTGTTCACAGCTTGTTGACTTTTCTAGAT
>DAXZ01000047.1 GCA_002506665.1 Nitrosopumilus sp. UBA526
CTAGTCTTTCTATCGCATATTCTTATCTGCCATTTTTTGCGTGTATGCGGCATCTCAAAACAATCCTCGGGCCTTTTGCCTCTATTTGCAGAAAAGGCAGAATTCAGATATACCAATACCTGTAACAGCTGATTTGGATATGGCTGGGTTTTGTTGTCATATATCTCGGGTCTTGCTGCAAATTTATCATCTTGAACAATTAGCGTCTCACCTGCCCGTAGAATCTTGTCAATCCTGCCTGACAGTGATACCATGACATTTTCTGTCAGAAATTTAAATGGAATATTTAGTGTCGAGTAAATATCCTCTCTTGCAAACTCGACATCTTTTTGCTTGTCTTTTATCTGTTGTATGGATACTGGCTCCAACTCTATGTGCTCTTGCTCGTACTTTTCTTCTGCCTTGTGTGCCTTTGCACCTGAGATGAGGGCTTGGGATGGTCTGGGCTTTATTCCCTGGATTGATAACGGAATCTTGTATTCACAGTATCCTAGGGCATCTGTAAAATCTGTCACAGCTGCTGAAATTACAGTCATGCCGTCATTCCGGTTTATTCTGATCAATGTATATTTGAGTATCTAGTGATTATTCAATATTGCGAGGGCTCTTTATGATACACTTTATTTGTGGGTATGATTAAACACCATTGATGCAAGATACCGAGTCTGACACATTTGTCTATCAGACACTGCCTGAAAAGTTTGTAGATATGCTCAAAGAGATAGGTGTGGACTCGGAACCAAAAGATATTGGAACAGATGAGATTGAACTAGATGATTACTATAGCAGATATTTTGCCCAGACCCCAAGGATGGTAACAAACAGAGGCTGTCTTGAAGTCAAGGGCTCAAACATTGACGCAGTGCAGATAATTCAAAAGGGATAGAATATGCAAGACCCAAATCCACCCCACTGGGGAGCACAAGACAGATTTCAAGCCCAGTTTATAGTACGAAAGGACACAGGTCGGAGATTTGCAAACTATGTAGCAAAGACAAAGCTTGGAACCCGGGGTCATTTTGGTTCAAAGAGTATAGTCAAGGTAGAGTGGATTGGCTCGGGTGTTTTGGCATCAAAACTAAACGCGGATTCAGAACTAAATGAGATGATTGCAAAACAATCCCTAAAAAACGCTACAATCTATGTCGAGCCAACAGATGTAGCAGTCAGAATCCGTGGCAAATGGGATAATCATATTGCCTTTGGCATTACCAAAGAACGCTATGAGATTTATGACCGTATTGCAGGCCACATCAAATCAGTCTAGGCCTTCCACCAGTCAAGTGCCAAGAGATCTACTTTGCCACTATTTCTTGGAATTGCCAGGATAAACTGTTTTCTGACTGTCGTTGCAAGTCTGCCTGCAAGTACAATGCCTGTAGATGTAATTGATTCGCCTCGGGTATACACCTGGATTAAAAACGGGGCATGGTCAATGCCGGGGCCCCTCTCATATACTGCAAAGTCACATCCAAACTTTATTCCGGGATTGATAATGTATCCCTTGTCTCTAAAGTCCTTGTACACCAAATACTTTTTGTCAAACTCGTGGACCTGGGTTTTACATATCTGTAATAGCTGCTTTGCTGTAATCTTTTTTCCTGACTTTGTAATTGTAATCTTTTTGGACTCGAGCAGGTATAATCCCTCTATGAGGTCTAAAATAAGCGGGGCATCAATTTCTTCTATCTTTGGTTTTGGAATGCCAATGGGTTTTCCATAGTAACCAAGGCCAAAGAGTTTCCTCGAGTCCATAATGTTCCATACAATAATTCTGTTCTCAACTAGCTCGCTCTTCATTACGTTTAGATGATATATTGTACGTATATGAATTATTTTAGAGGCTCAGTGCTAGCAGTATAAACGAGTCAGACACCCTCTGACACTTGTCTGCCATCTCTTCAATCCCCTCAATGACATCTTTTATCAGCATCACCTCTTTTGTGTTGGTGACAGCACTAAGCAGCTTTAGTGTTGCCTGTCTGTACTTTATGTCAATCTCCCTCTCAATTGTCTGCGTCTCTTGGGCAAGCTCGATGGCGTTTGCAGTGTTTGTGTTCAAGCTGCGAATGATCTCATTGAGCTTGTAGACCTCGTCTACTACTAGCTCGATTAGCTTTGCAATGTCCTTGTCAAGTTTTGCGCTCTTTAGTGTACTGCTCTTTACGTTTGAGAGCTTGAATGATATTCCCGTAATGTATCCTGCAATCTCATCCATGGTATATGCCGTGTTTAGGAGGTTTTCCCGGTTCATAATCAGCCCGCCAACATCTGCCACCTCTCGGGTAATCTTTCTTCTCAGATTCTCGACTTCCTCCTCAATTGTTGAGATCTGCTCCAGGGTGTTTTTGATGCCAGCCTTGTCCTTTTTCATCATCAGTTCAGGCAGGGTTGCAAGCTCCCTTGATGCGTTTAGAATCCTATTAATCTCGTCTTGTAAAACTGCTATAGCCTTTCTCTTTGCTTGAACCTCAAGCTCTCCGCTATACATAACAAAGACAAAAGAACACAAAGGTAATTTAAATCATCTAAAGATTACGGGGCAAAATCACATCCTGTTTCTCTCATGTGCCGCCTTTTTTTGTCCCCTGTACAGCGCAATGACCTCCTCATTAGTTGATGCGTCCTCTACTGCCTTTTCAACCCTGACTTTGCCTGTAAACTTTGGAAATCTCAGGGCCAGTCCCGCATCCTTGCGGATTGCGTCTGTTGCCGCCTTGTGGATGGGACTGAGTGTTATCTCAGAGGCGACTACCTCGATTACGAGTTCTGGCTCAAACCATACGTCTGCCTCCATCTCGCTTATGATGCGGGGGTCTCTCTTGATTACAACCTTTGGGTGGAGAATCTGATATATCTGATCCAAGGACTCGTCTGAAAAGCCAGTCCCAACTTTGCAGATGCTTGGAAACGTATCATTCTCATCATCATACGTTCCAAGTAACAGTGCACCATAGCGCCCCTTCCTTCTGCCCTTGCCAAAGAATCCTCCTATCACTACAAGGTCTAGGCTATCTCCTAGCTCGTTTCTATATTCGCGTTTTAGTTTAAGCCAGTGGCTTCCTCTGGAACCCGCCTGGTATGGTTTCTCTAGCGACTTTAACATGAGTCCCTCACTTCCGGCATTGATGCTGTTCTCCATAAAGTCCTCTATCTCGTTTTTATTCCTCACTATGCTCATGGGAATATACCTTGCAAACTCGTCTTCTTTGACGAATTTTTCTAGTCTCTCACGTCTCTTTGCATAGTCTAGTTCTGCACAGCTCTTGTCGTTGCAGTATAAAATATCAAAAAAGTTTACAGTTATTGGATATTTTGTAACTGCCTCTTTTATCTTGTACTTTCTTCTCCTGTGCATCAGTTCCTGAAATGGCAGAAACTCACCAGTGTCCTCATTTACTGCTACTGCTTCGGCCTCCAAAATTATGTTCTCTGCTTGAATGTTTTTTGGAATTTTCTCAACAATGTCTGGATAATAGCTTTCAATTCTCTCCAGACTCCTTGAGAACAATACCACCTTTTCTCCTTCTATGTGTAGCTGCACCCGTTCCCCGTCAAGCTTGTACTCTGCAGCAAATTCAGAACCCATCTTCTCTACGGCCTCGTCCTCGCTCTTTACCCTGTCAGCTAGCATTGGCCTGATTGGATTAAACAGCTTGATCTCAAATTTCTCAATTCCCTCAAGGCCTTTGGTAGCAACAGTCTCGGCAACCCGGCCTAGGTCACTAGATACATTATATGCATACTGTAACTGCTTTCTGTTCTCCTTGCTACCTGTGAATGCTATTGCCAAAGCATCCATTACAGTATTTTCTGCTATCCCGAGTCTTAGTGTTCCAAGCAGTATCTTTAGGATGAATCTTGCCTCTAGGGGTGTTGCATCATTTAGCAGACTAGATATGTACTTTATCTTCATGTCCTGAGACCTTGACCCCCCAAGGCCTGCTATCTTTAGAAGCGTATCATACACCCTCTGAACCGTAATATCTTGAGCAAGAAATGTAGTCTGTGTCTTTTGCTCTAGAATTACAGATGATGCATGTCCCAAGTCCCCGCTCTTTCTGTACTCTTCTTGAATATTTTTTGTTGGAATTCCCGACGACTTTGATATTGCCCTTATTGCAAGTCTGTCTGCAACTCCGAGCTCGACTCCCTCAAAGTCCGGTCTCAGCTTTCCTTGTATGAGATATACAATTTTAGAGATTATATCATGCCGGGTCTCCTCAAAGAGTTCTACTAGGAACTGTGTCAGTTCAGTCCTCTTTGTAGTTGATTCCATCTTGTTAAAAGACTCTGAGAGTATTGAGAATTTCATTTCTGGCATGAATCAGATGTATCTAAAGATTGTTGGCTTGTCAGATTTTGGAAGATCTGAAACTAGCGCAAAGTTGTAAAATGGATATGACTCTTTGTACTGTTTCATAAAACTCCATGCTACATCATGTGTCTTGAATATGGTTCTAATATCACCTATCTTGCTCTTTTTACCAAACACATCAAATGGTACGACTCTGTACTCCTTGGGACGGTTGTGTGGTTTTGCCCTGAGAAGCCATGCAAGTGCAAATACAAACACCGTTCCCAGAACTACATATTCTCCGGCAATCTTAAAAAATGCCAATATTATTCCAGGAATGGTCTGCCCGAATAATACTGCTACAAAGCTTGAAAATGAGATGACTGCTAGTGCTGTAAAGATGTATGTCTTCCAATCAAAGATCTTTTGAAGATCACTCATCATATATTGGATACAACCTTTTTTGATTTAACTATTTCCTATGAGGTATATTGGCCCCCAAATCATCTTTTCTGATCCCAAATCGGGTTTTGTCATGAATCTAATATCTGAGGGCTAGTCTGGATCCTCGTAATTCTCTCTCTTTTTGCCAGCAACCGTTCCCTCCATTGTCTTCATCTTGCTTTCCAGTATGTCCATTCTTGCCTTGTACCCTTGGGCATATTCTAGTTCTGATGGTACCAGTGTTGCCGGATGTATGAATCCCTGGCTTCGCATCGCCATTGCTTTTTTTGTTGCATTCTCTCGTATGTAATCCCAGTCTGGCGTAGAAAATCCATCAAAGGGACCAGTAAGCAGTCCATTGTGCATGCTAAATACAAGGGCTTCAACAATGGGAATGCAAAAGTTGATTGTAGCTGCTGAATTTAGTTTTACAGGCATTAGTGGCATGTTGTGACTTCCCCTTGTATTTCCTGCCACATAGTGGGGATTGTTAAAGGCACTTCCTACCTCCTCTGTTGCCGGAAAGTCCTTTTGTGTCCTGACAAGACATATCGGATCATCTTTTCCAACATATGTTCCTGCAATGTTGTGCAATCTGTCAGTTGATGCATCAAGAATCGGCTCCCCGTCCTTTGTGTATACTGAATCCACCACATATCTTCCCGGATACATCAATGCCGCCTCGATGGTTGGCTTGTCCTCCCACAGGCTCAACTCTGCAATCTTTGCTTTCTCCACATCCATGATATTGATTCTTACACCTGCTGCAAGACTCTGGTTTACAATTAATCCCGTATTGCTTAGGGCATCTACAAACATTCTATAAATTGGATAGTTAAACGCGCCAGGCTCTGTCTTGTCTGCGGCAAACACGGTAAACGCCTCGTTTGGTCTCTCCTCAAACTCTAACTCTGCAACCCCGGGGCCCATCCCCTTTACATTTCCTGAAAAAGAGTCCTTTAGCAGGTCTTGTCCTGCTCCGTACAACCCTTCTTCTTTTGCAACCTTGGTTCCTGCAATGAATGCATCCCATGCAAGTTTGTGAATGCTCTGGTCATCTACCCCGTGAGTATGTGTCATTACGATATGTGTGTCATCGCCGCAATATCCGATATAATGATCAATTAACAGATCTGCAGAGTTCTTTACAGTATCCCTGATCGCATTAATCAGTCCGTCACTAGGCTTTGTATGTCCGCCGACTCCGCCGACATCTGCCTTGATTACTGAAACAGTAATTCTCATAAATTCTGTTTCCATCCCTTTGATTTATGTGCTTTTAGCAAATTGATGATTCTGTAATTAATTGAATGTTTCTTGATTTTTCTTCAAAAATTCATAACAGTAATAAATACCCTCAAACAGGCTTCTTCATATGGCAGACAAACCCCACTTGAACCTGATTGTTACAGGTCACATCGATAACGGAAAATCTACTACCATGGGTCATTTCCTGATGGATTTAGGTGTTGTAGATGAGAGAACCATAGCTGCTCATGGAGTCGAGTCTGAAAAGACAGGCAAAGGTGACACTTTCAAGTATGCTTGGGTAATGGATAATATTAAAGACGAAAGAGAGAGGGGAATTACAATTGATCTAGCTTTTCAAAAATTCGAGTCAGCAAAGTACTTTTTCACCCTAATTGATGCACCAGGTCACAGAGATTTCATTAAAAACATGATTACAGGAGCGTCAGAGGCAGATGCTGCCATACTGGTGCTCTCTGCAAAAGAGGGTGAGACTGATACTGCCATTGCGGCAGGTGGTCAGGCACGAGAACATGCATTCCTGCTAAAGACCCTAGGCGTAAGCCAGCTGATCGTTGCAATCAACAAGATGGATGCAGTAGAGTACAAGGAAGATGCATACAAGGCAGCCAAAGCAAAGGGTGAAAAACTCGTAACGTCAGTAGGTTACAAGCTGGATAATGTTCCATTTATTCCAGTCTCTGGATGGAAAGGAGACAATCTAGTCAAAAAATCTGAAGCCATGGGTTGGTACAAAGGCAAGACCCTGCTTGAGGCATTTGATGACTTTACAGTACAAGATAAACCAACAGGCAAGCCACTGCGGGTTCCAATCCAGGATGTCTATACCATTACAGGTGTTGGAACAGTTCCTGTAGGCAGAGTGGAGACAGGTGTCATGAAGGCAGGAGACAAGATAATTGTAATGCCTTCAGGTGCACCCGGCGAGATAAAGTCTATAGAGACACATCACACAGAAATGGCATCTGCTGAAGCAGGTGACAACATTGGTTTTAATCTTAGGGGTGTTGAAAAGAAAGACATCAAGCGAGGCGATGTTCTTGGTACACCCGATGCTCCTCCATCTGTAGCTAAAGAGTTCAAGGCACAGATAATTGTAATTCATCATCCAACTGCAATTGCTCCCGGATATACTCCGGTAATGCATACACATACTGCACAGGTTGCAGCAGTTATTACAGAGTTTCTTGAAAAGATAAACCCCTCAACTGGCGCAGTCGAGGAGAAAAATCCAAAGTTCCTCAAAGTTGGGGACTCGGCAATTGTAAAGATTAGGCCAGTAAGGCCAACTTGTATAGAGACCTTTCAGGAATTTCCAGAGATGGGTAGATTCGCTCTCCGTGACATGGGTGCTACTATTGCAGCGGGTGTTGTAAAGGAAATCACCGAAGAGTACAAACCATAAGCTGTGATTTTTTATGACACAGACTGCCCGTGTTAAACTCACATCAATTAGTCTACCTAAACTAGACAATGTCTGTAGCGAGATAATGGGCATTGGCAAAAAAACAGGCGTCAAGGTCAAAGGCCCTACCCCGCTTCCTGTAAAGCGACTGCATGTTGCCACCCGAAAGTCACCTTGTGGTAGCGGAACTGAGACCTATGAAAAGTGGGAGATGAAGATGCATAGAAGAATAATCAACATTAATGCTGATGACAAAGCAATCAGACAGCTAATGAGGCTAAAGATTCCCGACGATGTCTACATTGAACTGTCTCTTACATAATCTGGGTATCCTTAAATTATAGAAATTTTGATGAATTATAATGGTTGAAGAAGATATTGATGAGCCTGTTGTAGAGACCTTTGATGTAAACTATTCTTGTCTGAGGTGCGGAACTACGGTATCTCATACCGAACTAAATCGACTGCCCGAGATAAAATGCATCTGTGGGTTTCGTGTATTTACAAAGGCGAGGCCACCCGTGGTCAAAACAATAAAGGCAGTCTAGTTTTTTCTGTAACTGTGCTCTCTTTGTAGATGGGTTCTCATCTCTTGCATGCTCTGAAAATATTTGTTGCATTCCCTGCAGTCATACTGCAAGTCCTTGCCGTGTATGATCTGTTTGTGATTCATCAGCTCTTCTTCCTTTGAAAATTTCTTGCCACAAATATCGCATCTGCTCTTTTTGAAAAATCTCATCTATCTCAACTCTGATTTTTTCTTATCCCAGCATCTTCTGCAAAGCTGGCCCTTCATGTTCCATTCTTTTTTTGGATTGTATCTTACAAACTTCATCTTTGCCCCGCATATTGAACAAAAGTCTTTCTTTTTGTCGTTTTCTTCGCTCTTCTCAAAACATACCTTGCATAACAGTCCCTCCATGTCCCACTGCCATCGTGGTTCCCACATGTCTGTAATCTTTTGTGTTGTACCACAAATGACGCACGGCTGTCGGACCTTGCCTTCATAGTACTCCTTTGACTTTTCAAAATGACAGTCACCACAAAGCTTGCCCTTGATGTTCCATTCTTTTTTTGGTTTGTACTTGTGTGTTAGTTTCTTGTTGCAGATACTGCAAAATGACGGTTTTCTATCAAAGAGTCTCATTTGATCCTTTATGGTACAGGCATATTCTATAAATGTAAACAAAATAAAAAAATGCTCACTTGTTCAAAATCTCTTCGAGAGCCTGACTTGGATTAAGCATGCCATTTCTCTTTGCAAATTCCTCGATCATCTTGTACTGTTTTTTAGTAAAACATACAGGCATTGAACGTCTCTCCATAGCTAGTGGGCCCGTATTTTTTATTAATATCCTTTTCTTTTGACCACACATACAATGTGTGTTCTACTAGCACAGATAAAAGACGCTGTGGGCAGATTTATCAAATATTTGGCAGAAACCAAATCACTAGACCCTATGATATGCCCAGAGACGATTGAGCAGATATTTCAAAATGAGCGTAAACTACAACCCTGTCTTTTTAGCAAAACAGTACCCGGTTTGGTAGCACTGCCATTTGGGCATCCTTGCTATTTCCACAAACCATCTGAATCATTAGACGATAAATGCTACACCCTTGCAGACCACACAAGAACTAGGGAATTCTGCAAAATCAGAAATTCCAGAATCATTCAAGGCAGGCCTTTCTAAATGGTGTGTCTGACCAAAGTGAAAAATGGCCAGATACAGCTGTGCCACTATACACTAGCCGTAGACATCAAGACTGTAATACGTGATATAGAGCCCACTCCAAAATTTGATTCACAGCAAAATACATCTGTGGCGTGCCAGATTATTTAGAGCGCAGTTATCTTGTCAAATGTATTGAATAATTTTTAATCGCACTTTGATTTTCGGTCTTGCAATTCTTGTTCATATTTCTTGATCACTGAATTATCTAATAATTTTTCATAAAGCGTACAAAAGAATTTGGAATCAGAATGTGCTAGAATCATAATATCAATCTGCTCTATGTTGATATCACACCTCTCCACTAATTTTGTAAATTTCTGGGTCATATTATATCATAGTTAATAAAGACCAAAAAGTTTATGATCTTTGCATGCAACTATTAGAATTTCAGGCAAAAGAGTTGTTCCGAGAATATGGCATCAATCTCCTTGATAGCATGCACTCTACTAATATAGAGGACGGCAGGATACATGCAAAAAAACTAGGTTATCCATTTGTAATTAAAATTCAGGTACC
>DAXZ01000045.1 GCA_002506665.1 Nitrosopumilus sp. UBA526
ACCACGCATTGATGTATCTGCATCGTCAGTTGCCACTGATAATTTTAAAGTGACTAATGCGGGAACTACCATTCCAGTAACTGACGTATCACTTGAACAATACAAGGTTGTATTGACACTAGCTAGTCCAATTACGTCTGATAATGTTGGTACCACCAAAGTATTGTATGATCCTGGGGCCAGTAGTAAAATTGTCCAGGGCTCCCTCACACTAGCTGGATTTGATGGTAAACCAATCACAAACCTTCTTCCAGATACCGTAAAATCTGTCCGTGCAGACCTCATATACTCTGATNNCATAAAGATACGATTCTCACCACGCATTGATACAGACATATCATCTATTACCAAAGCTGACTTTGTAATATCTGGTGATAATTCTGTAACTAGTGCCCTGCTCACAAAATACAAGGCAATACTGACACTAGAAAACCCAGTTACTGCTAGCACCATTGATGATATCACAATATCATATGCACCTAAGGATGGCCGTAGCATTGGCGTGGGTTCTGCCATACTACCAAACCTTACATCACAATCTGTCACAAACTGGCTTCCATAATTTTTCCTGACAGGCACCCGCCACCTCTGATGCTAGTCATCTTTGTACAGCCTAGTTATCAACATACTCAGATTCATTACTATCATAAAGATACCTGTAGATGTTACCTGCGCTATAATGGATGTAATGTAGGGATCATAGCCTATCTCCAAAAGATAGTACTGTATGACCCACCTAGATATGGTATAGGCAACTTGAGCAACACCTAGTGCTGTGATCAGTCTTATGATTTCGTGCCGTAGTCTTGCAGTATCTGTTTTTCCGGACTCGAGCTTGTATCTCTTGCGGTTGTCTAGATAAAACAGACCGCTAAAGACTGAAAAGTAAATCACATAGTCTGCAATTGTAGTATAAGTCGTGTTCAGATAGTTCTCCTGGTCAACTAGGGCTTGAGATATTACAGCTGCAAAAACCGTTGATGTCGCAGCTGCTATCAGAACATTCCTGTTAATCTTTAGATACTCTCGGAGCACATCTAAAAACTGTCATTTGTTACAAATAAACTAACAGTTTACCACTAGTTTTTGTACAGTCTTGTCATCTTTACACTCAGATTCAATATTATCATGTAGATGACTGTAGATATTGCCTGTGATGTGATGGATGCAAGGTAAGGGTCATAGTTGATTGTTAAAAGATAGTACTGTATGAACCACCTAGCTATGGTATAGACGACCTCTGCAATTCCAAGTGATGTGACTAGTCTCTTGAGATCATGTCTCAGTCTTGCAGTATCTGTTTTTCCGGACTCGAGCTTGTATCTCTTGCGGTTGTCCAGATAAAATAGACTGCCAAATACTGAGAAATAAACCACATAGTCTGCAATTGTAGTATATGTCGTGTTCAGATAGTCTTCTTGGTCAGACAAGGACTGAGATATTGCAGCAGAAATTACTATTGATGCGGCAAATGCTATCAGAACATCCTTGTTAATCCTTAGGTATTCCTGCAACATATCTAAAAACCGTCTTTTGTTACAAATAAACTAGTCCAAGGTGATCTTTAGGAATATAACTAGACCCACTAGTTCTGTTATGCCTACACCTAGCATGTATGGAAAGATATCATGTGAGAATATCTCCTCCATCGAAAAGTATGCAAGTGCTCCTATGACATTGTGTAAGAACAGCATTCCTGCAACAACAATCATGCCTAATGGAATCTGTGCCCGTGTCTTTACATACATTCTCCCAAATATGCAGACTAGAATTCCAAGTATGCCCATATTTGCCATTGAGACGACAGACAGCACTAGTGAGGTAGATTCCATTTAGAGTAAAACACCCCTTGTGCTTTTATTTACTTTTATCCAATTCTCTCCGAATCTCTTCAAATGACTCTATGTTGACTGTGAGAAAAGTGGAGATAAAATAGGTCACATTGTATCTCTCCCCGACCTTGCTTAACATGTTATTTTTTTCCAAAACCCTGATGTGGTGCTGGATAGCCTTGTAGTCTAGTCCTAGCTCCTTTGCCAGCTGATTGGTATTATGTGGTTTATCCCTTATCTTTGAGATTATCCTCAGCCGGTTTAATCCTCCACGTGAACCTGCAAATACAAACCACAAAAGCCTCTTTGCATCAGGATCGTTTGCCATACACTGTGAAATTCATTCTCTGATATTTTGGTATTGCAACACTCTAGGCAAGAACATCTCAACCTAAATCAATAGTGTCTTGAGCACTATTGTATACTCCCAACGCAACCCACTGACCATCTCGGATTCCCCATATTCCATAGTCTGCCTGTGCTAAATCACCTGCATCGTTTAGTTTTATAACTCCCATTGCGCCCCTGTATTTCCCTGCAACTTGTGAAATGACTTTTTTTATCTCATTTATATCGTCACTGTCAGTCTCTAGCATTGACTTGCCGACTAACCATACTGCATCGTATGAGGAATAGACATACGTGTTTGGTGTTTTTCCTAATTTCTCTCTCATGTATGTCTCTACCTTGTCATAAATTAGATTATCTGTACTAGCAGCTGCTGCCTGAACCGATGTGAGTCTTACACCATTTGCAAATTTTGATGCGATTGGGTCATCTACTATTGACTGATCATTTGTGGTTACATCAGAACCGAACCATCTTACCTCACCTAAAATATCATAACCAGATGCTGATTGCATAAATTGGAAAGCCTCCGAGAAGCCTATGTACATAATGCCTACCTTGTCTGCCCCGTACTGCTCAACATTAGTCTGAACTATTTCAGCTAACAGAGAGGCTGATGACGAAAACTCTGGTATGTCTGGACTGTATCTGATACCATCGACGGCCTTGCCACCAAGTTCTTCAAATAAAGATGATGTCTGCATTGCTAGTCCATCTCCCCACGTATCTGCTCGCCAAACAACTATGATTGTCTCGATTCCTTCATTTACAAACAGTTTTGCTAGTGCAGCTCCCTGGTTGGTATCATCTGGAATTATACGATATACACTATCATCCGGGATTGCAAGTGAAGGTGCTGTAGAACAACAACTGACTAGCATCATGTTGTTCGAGTCGGCATAACCCTTGATGTGACTAACACTGGCACTAGCTGCCGGACCTATGACAACATTGATTCCTTTGGCCTTTAATGAGGTTAGTTTTTCTAGCGCCTGAACCGGACTAGTCTGGGTGTCCTCTGTTGTCATCTTCAAGTACCATGGTTCTCCCCGCTCTACGAGATATTTGTTAAATTCATCTACGGCAAATTTTGAAGCCTCCCAATTTTCAACGTTCTGATTGGCATAGTCTCCAGTTAGTGGCAAGAGTAATCCGATCTTTACCTCGCCATTCAACCCCTGGATATTTGTTTCATCCCCTTTTGGCATCATCATGTCTGATTGGTCGGTATTTCCAGTTATGAACAGTATTGCTGATCCAATTATCATTACTACTATTACGATTAAAATTTTATTTCTTGAATTCATTATAGTATGTGATTTTTGGTAATATTGCTATCTTATTATATTTTTCTAGGTGGAATGTAAGCACCCCAACCATATAAAATCCAAAAAAAGGACCATATGATGCAAAGTATAAAAAACACAGTCAGAGAACAAACTAGATGATGCTAAACTATGATGCACCACTGTACAGGCCGCCCTCAGAAGCAAGATCACTAATCTTTCAAGTTACACTGGGATGTTCATTTAACGAATGTTCGTTTTGTGATATGTATAGATCAAAAGAGTATTCTGAAAGGTCATGGGATGATGTAAAGGCCGAAATTGATATGATGGCAGGTTACATGCCTGAGACCAAGAGAGTGTTTCTTGCAGATGGTGATGCGTTAAATCTTGATTCCGAGTATATGATAAAAATTGTAAAATATATCAGAGAAAAATTTCCAAGTATTGAGAGAATCTCCTGCTATGCAATGCCTATGAATATCTTAAAAAAGACATCTAAAGAACTAGAAAAGATGAACAAGGCAGGACTAGACATGTTCTACCTGGGAATTGAAAGCGGTTCTGATACGGTCCTAAAAAAAGTTACAAAGGGGGCTGTTGCAAAAACGATAATCAAATCCGTAAACAAGGCAAAGGATGCAGGATATGTAATGTCATGCATGGTAATTCTGGGATTGGGTGGGAAAAAGTATTCTGAGGAACACATTGCAGGAACTGCAAGAGTGATCAGTGCATGTTCTCCTCAGTATGTTGGTGCCCTGACCCTGTATCTAGAGAATGGAATCAAACAAGAATTTATTGCAAAGTATGAGGGAGAGTTTGTACGCATCAATGATGACGAATCACTAGATGAACTCCATGATCTGCTTGCCCAAATAGATACCAAAGACGAGATAGTGTTCCGGGCAAACCACGGTTCAAACGCATACATGATCAAAGGCACTTTTCCTCAAGACAAACAGGAGATGGTAGAAAAGGCAAAATGGATGAAACAACATCCAGAGATTGTGCGGCCGCAGGGACTACGTGGATTCTAAATCAGTCAGATGTACAACTTTGAAGATCTTTACAACAACAACAACAAAGTCCTCACCTGATACATTGCTGATGATTCCATTCTCAGCTGAGACTCTGAACCTGTACTCATAACTGCCGTCTTTCCCTACATCTGTCTGAGCAAAATGGACGGTATTGTCCCCTGCAATCTGAATAATTACGGGATAGCCTTTTACATGGTCTACTACGTTTCCCTCGACAAATGCCCATGGCAACGGGTTTCCCTCAGGTATGTGCAAAAGTAGGGTTGATTTCTCTAGTGCAATTGTTCCATCAAGCGGGATTGTCTCTGTCTGATATTCTTGGGTGTGGCCATTGATTAGAACTTGGCCAAAGTGAGGATGAGCAAAGGCAGAACCCACTGATACTGCCAAAAGAACGGACAGGACAACTGGCAAAATTGTTCTGTTCATACAAAGTTCCTGTATGTGGTGGTTTAAGAATTTTTCAGAGACTGTCAATTATAGGTTTGAGATTCTCCAAAAGTGTTGGCAATTCCGTATGACTCGTATTGTTTTGCAGAGTCTCAGAACCTATCCGCCTTACACGCTGTGTTCCAATCAGAGTATCGATGGTTCTCTGAATGTCTCTTTCAGACAATATGGTTCCTAGTTTTTTAGTAACTGCCTCTTCATTCTCATACTTTTTAATTACATATTGGACTAGAATGGCCTTCTCCTCAGACGAGAATTCTGTCATGTTCTTATCACAAAGTTATGTGTAATAATTGTTGACTAGTGAAAATAGTTAAAATACTATAAACTACCAATATACCTTATATTGGAAACCAAGCTACAACTAGTCTCAAATGTGTTAACAACCAAGAGATATGCCTTTATTGCAATAACTAGCGGTACGGGACTGGGTCTAGTCTATTATTTTCTGACAATGTCGATGTTGCCTTCCCATCTAGATGTTACGTTGAAACTTGCGCCCTATTACATTATTACATCAGTAGGACTGACTGTTGTGATATCTGCTCTTGCCGGAATAAACTTTGCCATGGTGGCGTTTAAGATAAAAGGAATAAAGATGATAAAGTCTGTCAAATCAGATTCTTCGGCAGTGCTGGGCGGTGCATTTGCGGCATTCACTCCAGGATGTCCTGCATGTACTGCACCCTTGGCTGTAATCCTAAGTACCGTAGGTGGACTGTCACTGTTTCCACTGCAGGGACTGGAACTAAAGTTTATCTCAGCAGGCATCTTGGTCTTTTCAATCTGGTGGGTTGCAAGAGGACTGCAAAATAATAGCTGTTGCACGATAAAGTGACAGTTATAGGTTCATTGTAAACGATAAAGCAGACTGCTCAAATCCTAAATGTCTATAAAACTGGTGTGACTCTGTTCTAATGTTTCCAGACTCTAGTCTGACTCTGTGACACTTTTTATCTTTGCCAAGTGCGATACAGGCATTGACTAGTCTCTTGCCTATTCCTTGATTGTGGTATCTCTCAAGAACGACTAGCTCTGGGATGTACATCTCACACGTAATCTGGTTTAGTCTTGGCAGAAATACCACACTTGAGATACCTACAATCTTCATATCCTCAAGTTCTGCAACAAGTATTGTCTTGTCTACGTTTCTGATGTAACTCTTTATCTGTCTTTTAAACATGTCAACATCAGAATCTTTTTGTGGTCTTGGACGTCCCAGCTCATAGAGCAGTTCAAGAATTGCCGGAATGTCTTTCTCAGATGCTTCTCTGACTGTCATAGTGATTAGTTATCTTTAATTTTATAAAAAGCATGTTTCATTTTGATTAATGATCTTCTTTGTGGCAGGCATTTGTAATGTGTGAAAATCTGCTCTTTGTAATGCTTTTACGATGAAATATGGTGATGATGGATTAGGTTCTAAAAGTACAACCCTATAAAATCATGGAACCAATTATAGGGGACTCACCGTTCGCATAACCCCCCTCCCCCAGTATATGGTAACTCGAAACATAATTCAGCCCCCGACTCTCAAAAAAAAATAACAACAAGGCATTATTTTCAAAAAGGGAAAACATGTATTCCAAGCTATTTCATTGCATATCCACGCCTACAATAATTTTATACTTTTTTCCAAATAATTGATTTGACATCAATGTTTACACCAATAAATGGCACAAGCACTCTTGGATTCATTATAATTCAAAGTTACACTAGTCCCCCCCGGTTTTTGCCTTGTATTTTAGCTCCAGCGTTTGATTTCCAATAGGACGTCTCTGCGGCTCCAGCCGTATTTTTTCATAACGGCCTGAATTTTGGCCTCTCGACTATTCCCCTTGGTGATGTCTTTTTCTGTCATATCACTAACACTCTTGGATTTATTATAAATAAAAGTTACGCTAGTCCCCCCCGGTTTTTGCCTTGTATTTTATTCTTTAAGCGGTACGCCCAGCCATTTCCTGCGTTGCACTAGGACTTCGTGCCGTGTCCAGCCCCACTTCTTCATGGCTCTCTGTATCTTTTCCTCATAACGGGCCTCGGTTACTTTGTCGCTGTCAGTCATGCTAGCCTTCTTGGATTTATTATAAATAAAAGTTACACTAGTCCCCGGTTTTTGCCTCATACTTTGCCTTGGCCGTCTCAATTTACCTAATCTCATCAGATGACAGCGGGTCAGAACTAGTGTGTCTAGTGTAATGCTACGAATCTTGATAACGATGACTTTGCCTGAATAATATAATATTCAATACTGGTATCTTTGTCACTAAATGACAGCATATTCGTTTCTTACCAAACAAGGAGATGCATCTTGTATCATTTACTTGACTACATTTCAATAAAACACTTTAAGAGTTTCAACAAAAGGCAACTTTATCAAAGTTTCGGTAGAACCTTTAAAACGGCAATGACTTTTTTTTTAACCCCATTACCTACAGCATAAATATTCATTTTGGCAGATGATATCTTTGGTTTAGATGGAAATTTCTAGATAATTAGACTTGGCAAATTTTTTGAATTCCTCAAAAGACTGCTTGATTTTTGGTATTTCATAACTAGCCAAGTACAACAGTTGCAGTATCTGCCATCTATCTTTACAAAACAAATAATCATGTATCTCTGAGCAACTTTGGCAGATTAGGCACAAATGCGGTTCTATCCGAGTCTCAATATGGGTATATGGGCCCACGGGGATTTGAACCCCGGATCTTCGCCGTGTAAGGGCGACGTCATAACCGACCTGGACTATGAGCCCAAAAACCTAGCTTGCTAAAATCCATTTAAACTTTGAGACAATCTAGAAATTTGATCAAAAATGAGAAAAACCATGAACATCTCTTTCTTCTCTAGTCCTATAGGACTAGGTCATGTCACTCGAGACATAGCAATTACAAACAACCTCAAGAACATATCTACAAACTTTGTTACAGGAAGTGCTGCTGCAAAACTTCTCAAAAGACTCGGCTATACAGTACAAGACGTATACAGTCCACCCTCATTTGTTGTCAAGAAAGGAACGCTAAAGAATCCCGCAAGGTGGCTTTGGAGCTATTACAAGTACTATAGAGACTGCAAAGCGATATCAAAAAAAATTATCCAAAAAGACAACCCAGATCTGATAATCAGTGATGAGGACTTTGCATCACTAACTGTCGCACAAGAGATGGGGATTCAGACTGTATTAATTACAGATGTCCTAGAGACCCACTTTACTAAAGGACTAGCATCACTTGTTGAGAAGAAAATGAACAAGTCGATGCAAAAGATTATCGACAAATGTGATGCCGTTATTCTGCCTGAGACAGGCAAAGACGAACACAATATGAAACATGTAGGGCCCATAGTCCGACAGACAAACTATACAAGAAAAGAACTGCGAAAGAAATTCTCTTTTGAAAAAAATACCATAGTGATATCTGTCGGTGGCACTAATGCCGGCGCATTTCTGATTCAAAGTGTAATAGACGCTATCTCAAAAATCAACCAAGACATTCATACAGTTCTAGTATCAGGCCCTGCAGTAAACACAGAGTTTGCAAATGTCAGAAACCTGGGATTTGTAGATAATCTGCACGAGTTAATCTATGCCGCAGACGTGCTAGTATCGCTTGCAGGACGATCAACAATCGATGAGGCCAACTCGTATGGCACCCCTGCAATATTCATACCAATCAAGGGGCATTTTGAGCAAGAAGACAACGCAAAGAAACAAGGGTTTGTCTTTGAGGATATCTACAGACTAGAGGAATTAATATTGGAAAAACTAGCCGAGCCAAGACATCAGACTAGTACAGGTGGCGCAAGAAACGCATCAGAAATAATCCAAAAACTGCTATCTCAATCAAATGCTTAATAGAAGGCCATCTGATCTTGATAAAATACTATGACTAGGCTAATAATCGCTAAATTTGGCGGTAGCGCAATAGGCAATGGCGGAAAAACCATTCCAAAAATCATTCAACGAATCACAAATCTGACAGCAGACTCCAAAGTCATTGCAGTCTTTTCAGCGCCACTTGATGAGAACAAGCGCTCACTGACTGATATTGTCTTGGAGCAGGGTAGAAACGCACAAAATGGTAAAAGACCGTCTCTAGATGTAGTACGTTTAACATATCAAAAGATTCTAGAGATGGTTAATGAGGAACACAAAGACGACTGCATAAAGGAAATAAATTCCAATCTAGACAAAGCACAAAGAGCACTAGACAAGGCATTTAACAACAAGGAATTTGCAGACGAGACCCGTTCTCAGGCATTGGCGTTCTCAGGTGAGATCCTAATGTCACATGTAATGACCTACATTCTAAGGAGCAATGATATAAAGACTGAATCTGTAAGGTTTGAGAACTGGCCAATTATTACTGATGAGAATATCGAGTTTACAAACTTTCTTGTAGCAGAATCAAGGGAAAAGGTAAAACATACTGCCAACCTAGTTGAGAACAATGCCGTAGTTACCATAGGGGGGTTTATCGGAAAGACAATAAACGGCATAACTACAACGTATGAGCGCGGTGGCTCAGACAGGACTGCAGCAGACTTGGGGATACTGTTTCATAAAAAATATGATACCAGTATAGACTTTGAGAAGGACAGTGCAGTCGTATCTGCTGATCCAAAAATTGTAAACTCTGAGCTGCGAGAGATCATACAGTTATCATACAACGAGGCAAGGCTTGCAGGAATGTTTGGAATGAAGATTCTAGACCCTATTGCAATCAAAGAAATTGTCGAGCACGGTGTGGACATACCCATAATTATTACAAACATGACAAACCCAGAAAAAACCACCACAATCAAACGTAGTTTGCAAGAACAAAAAGAGCATCCAATCAAGATAGTGACAGGACGAGAGAACTGTGCTATCTTTAGAATTGAGACTAGTGCTGTCCAAAAACTGTTGGCCTCGCTAGACAACGACAAGCGTTATAGCGAGTTTATCGTACTCTCACCGTTCATCAGAGACGGAATAAAGTTCTCTAGAATACTATTTCTAGACGGTGAATATGTCAAACGAAACGAAAAGTATCTGCTGGCATTTGACTCGCTTGCCACAATCACATACAACAGGGGAGTCATTACATTGATAGGAGACGAGATGTGGCGTGTTCAGCAGGTCGCTTCTAGGACTAGTGCAAGCATTGGTGCGTCTGGGCTGAACATCTTGAACATGGATGCGCAAGAGGAGACATCAAGGATAATCATAGTCGTAGAGGACACAGACAACAGCATTACAAAGGCAATCCGGGCAATTCACCAAGAGATCTCAAAGATTAATTTTATCTAATTTCTGGCATATCAATAAAATTTGATATATCAACTATCTCCTAGCCTCTCTTTGATGTATCTTAAAAGAAGCTCATTGATTGTCTTGCCAGATGCCTTGCCTCGCAGTTCCTTCATAGCGATTCCCATAAGCGGCCCTGCGGCCCTCTCTTTCTGATTCTCTATGATCTCTGCATTCTTGTATACAATATCTCTGATAATTCTCTCTAGGTCTTTTTCATTAACTGCTTCTATGGCTGCATTTCTCATAGCTTCATCTATGCTCTTTGATCTGCCTGACATTATCTCGTCTAGTATTATCTCAACTGACTCTTTTGCAATCTTTTCATCTCCTAGCAACCCAAACAGTTCAAAGACCTCCTCGTCTCGTAACAAACCTGAATCCAATCCACGTCTCTCTAGACTCGTAATTGAGTAACAGAGAACTGATGCAACAAACGTTGGGTTTACCTTGACTCTGCTGAGAATCTCTTCAAATAATTTCATATACTGTGAATCAAATATCTGCTCGGCAAGCTGCAAATTAATTCCATATTTCGTCTCTATCTCTTGTACAGAGTCATCCCATGATCTTGGTATGTTCTCTCTGATTTTTACTAGTTCCTTCTCTGTAATAATTATTGGTGCAATGTCTGTCTCTGGATACATTCTTGCAGCACCGGGTCTTGGCCTGAGAAATTTTGTCTCACCGGACTGTGTGGCAAGTCTGGTATCTGTTGGTATGCCATGATCCCGGATATACTCTATTCTTGACACTAGCTGCTCAGTTATCATGCAAACTTTATCTTCTGGGGCCGCCATAATCAGAAACGCATCATCTGCACCAATCTCTGAGTGTCTCTTCAAATTCTCCAGGTCTGACTCTGTTACTCCATAGTTGGGCAGCTCATCTGAATGAAAGACGCCGCCTATCCCAAAGAATCTTACCAACTCTGCGACCTCCTTTCCTAGCCTTATGCCCTCATGTGGTGAAAACCCAAATATTCCTGCCATATTTGTAAAGGATATGCAGACAATCCTCTGATTCTGCTTTATGGCATCTTGAATAATCTTTGACTTGGATGCTGAAAACAATTCTGTTACGTCTATCCTGGCTTTGTCATCATAAACCCAGTCTCTTTGCTGTATCTTTTCTGAGATCTGCAACAGTCCATGCTGTCTCTTGGCCTCGTACTCGACAATCTTTTCTAGCTTGTCAAGCTGCTGTACTCCCTTTACCTCGATTACAACACCCCCGTTCTTAATTGACACATTGACATCTTGTCTTATCGAACCTAGTCCCCTCTTTACCCTCTTTGTGCTCCTCAAAACCCTTCCTAGGGACAGGGCAATCTTTCTTATCTCATCAGGTTTTACCTCAAAGGGCTCTGTTGCAATCTCAACTAGGGGCACTCCTAGACGTTCAAGGCCAAACTTTTTTACGGTTCCCTCCTCTCCCAATATCTTGGCGGCGTCTTCTTCTAGACAGATAGACTGGATTCCAATCCTTGTGTTATTTACATCAAAGTATCCCCCCTGTGAAATAAGCATGGTGCGCTGAAATCCCGTAGTGTTGGAACCATCAATTACAGTCTTTCTCATGGGATAAACTTCACTAAAGACACGTGACTTTAGTGCTAGTGCAATTATCAATGCAGTCTCCCTTGCATCAGAGTCTAGCTCGTGTGGCGGTTCCTCGTCTTGTTCTACTAGACAACTGCTCTTTGAATCTGCATAGTATACCATTGTCTTTGATTTCGTACTCTCAAAGAGCGCTGCAGGATCAAACTCTCCCAACTCACTCTTTGATGCGCGCAACCTTCTCTGAAACTTTATCGAGTATTCCTCAGGTTCTACAGGTGTACAGTTGCAGAACAGCTTTTTGTTTGTAGCAAGCTGCTGGTGAATCTCTAGTCCCACTTTGATGCCTAAGTTTTTGTCCATATTGACAACCTATGACAGTTCAGAAGCTATGCTATTTAGCATAATCTTTCTGGTTTCATCACTGTTTTTGGCGTATGCCGTTGCCCACATTGCCTTTACTAGTGCAGTCTCGGGAACCATGTCCTCTAGAGGAACTATTCCCAAATCAAGCAGGTCTCGGCCACTCTCATATACTGTCATTCTTACTCTGCCATCTATGCACTGGGAGGTCATTCCCATGAATATTCCTCTCTCTTGTGCCATCTTTACTGTATCGTACATGTCCCTGCCCACATGTCCTAGCCCGGTACCCTCAAAGATTATTGCCTTGTATCCAGAATCTATGATGTTTTTTAAAATGTCAGAATCATATCCCGGATGATACTTTATCAGGGCAACTTTGTCATTTATCATTATCTTGGGATCAAATTTATCATCTGCAAAAAAATTCCCTTTCATGTTATTGTGAACCGTATCATTTACCACCAAGAATGCCGGACTCCCACCAACCGTCTGAAACGCCCCTCTCTTGCTTGTGTGATTCTTTCTAACCCTTGTACCTATGTGACATGCAACTGTCTTGTCATTCTCGTCTTGGTGCATTACAACGTAAATCCCGTTTGTCTTGCATTCAGTCAAAAATCTTGCAGCTCCAATGAGATTTAATGCCGCATCTGATGATGCCCTGTCTGATGATCTCTGCGAACCTGCCAGTGCTATTGGAATTGGAAAACCTGCTAGTGCAAAAGAGAGATATGATGATGTGTAATGCATGGTATCCGTACCATGTGCAATTATAATTCCAGCATAGTCTGATTTATGGTACTCGCTTACTGCCTTGGCAATCTCAAGCCAGTGTCTGGGCATAATGTTTTCTGAATACTCTGAGAACAACACCCTTGTGTCAATGTTTGCAATTCCTGCAAGCTCGGGCACTGACGAATTCAACTCTTCGGCAGTCAGTACCGGCGTAACTGCGCCTGTCCTGTAATCGACCTTGCTTGCAATGGTGCCGCCAGTTGATAACAGCAAGATTTTTGGCAGCGTGGCATCTCTTTTGATATCTGCATTCTTCTCTGTGGTCGTTTTTGCCTGCGGATTTTTTTTAATCTCTTTAATCTCTTTAATCTCAAGACCAACATTGTATCCGCTCTTTAACTTTAAGACAATGTGTCTGTCATCGCCGTGCTCATATCTTGGCATAACTATGCCATGATATGCAATATCTGTCAAAATCCTCACAGAATCCCCGACTGAAACCTGATTTGCCTTGAGAAACTCTAGCGAATTCCCGCCATATCCTGTATATTCTGACATTTATGATGACTAGACTTGTTATTTTATTAAAACTAGCGTTCTACGAGATTTGCCGTATGTATTGTATGTGTTATCCCTGTCATTTCTCTCCTCATAGTAGATATTTCATCTATTCCTAACCTTGATTCCCATTCAAGAGTAACTCCAACATCTAGACTGAGTTTCTCTGCAATGTGTGAAGGTATGTCCCAGATCCAGATTGATGGGTCTAACAAATGGACGGCTGATCCAAAATGCCTCTTTGAACAGAGTTACAGAATGGGCAAATTTTCAATTTGGAGAAAATTTGTATTTCAGGCTTTGTTATGAATAGCACTCTGCAAGTTAACAAAACCAGTTCTACTGCAAATCTTGTATGAGACTATCTATAGTATGAGGCCACTAGTTTTTCGCCAGTCTTTAGGTCTTTTTGTTCTCTTACCTTCTTTACTGCCTCCTCAAAGTGGTTCATTGTGACCTTTGCATCAATTGAGGTCTTTTCAATGTCCTTTATGTCAGGATGTGAGTCTAGAAACTCGTGAATTACAAGAGACACTGCGGTGTTTGCAATGGATGCCGCGTCTGCTCCACTAAGTCCGTCAGCAAGTTCTGCAAGCTTGTCAAAGTCAACATGGTTTGGATCATCTTCTGCATCTATTGTAGGAATCTTTTCGGCGTTAATCTTTATGATGTTCTTTATGCTCTCCTTATCTGGAAGCGGAATCTGGATTATCTTGTCAAATCTTCCTGGTCTTAGCAGTGCCGGATCAATCATGTCTACTCTGTTTGTTGCTGCTAGCACTATGACTCCGTGCATGTTCTCCATTCCATCCAGCTCTGTTAGCAGCTGGCTGACAACTCTCTCAGTAACTGCAGTCTCGCCACCTGCCCCCCTGACTGGTGCAATAGAGTCAATCTCATCAAAGAACACAACACATGGCGCTGACTGGCGCGCACGTTTGAATATCTCTCTGATGCCTCTCTCTGATTCTCCTACCCACTTTGACAAGAGTTCAGGACCCCTGACAGATACAAAGTTTGCCTCACTCTGAGTAGATACTGCCTTTGCAAGCAGTGTCTTGCCTGTCCCGCTAGGACCGTGCAACAATATTCCCCTTGGCATGCTGTGCCCTAGCTTGTCATAGAGACCGGGATACTTCATTGGCCATTCCACTGCCTCTTGCAGCTCCCGTTTAACGTCTTCTAGACCGCCGACATCCTCCCACTTTACATCTGGATTTTCAATAAAGACCTCTCGCATTCCAGATGGGGTCACCTCTATCAGGGCTTTTTGGAAATCCTCATGATTCACAATCAGTTTGTCTAGTGTCTCTGGAGGCAGTTTTTCCTCTTCTAGGCTCAAAACTGGCAACAGTCTTCTCAGACACTTCATTGCAGCCTCTTTGCAGAGATACTCCAAGTCAGCACCGACATACCCGTGACTTACTGACGAAATTTTGTCTAGATCGACTTCTTCAGTTAACGGCATGTTCCTGCTGTGTATTGCAAGTATGTCCTTTCTTCCTTTTTTGTCTGGAACCTTGATCTCAATCTCTCTGTCAAATCTCCCCGGTCTTCTGAGCGCGGGGTCTATGGCATTTGGTCTGTTTGTAGCAGAGATGACAATCACCTTGCCTCTTGCCTCTAGTCCGTCCATTAATGATAACATCTGCGAGACGACTCTTCTCTCGACCTCGCCGGTAACTTCTTCTCTCTTTGGTGCAATAGAGTCAATCTCATCTACAAAGATTATTGATGGCGCCTTTTCCCTTGCCTCCTTAAAGATCTCACGCAGCCTTGCCTCACTCTCACCATAAAACTTGCTCATGATCTCAGGACCTGAGATGCTGATAAAATGTGCGTTACTCTCATTTGCAACTGCCTTTGCAAGCAGGGTCTTGCCGGTACCTGGTGGACCGTACAACAACACGCCCTTTGGCGCCTCGATTCCAAGTTTTTCAAAAATTTCTGGATGTCTTAATGGAAGCTCTATCATCTCTCTTACTTTTCTAATCTCATTTGATATTCCGCCAATGTCCTCATAAGTTACCTGTGGTACACCGCGCAGTGTCTCTCCTTTTTCTGCGATATGAAATACTGTCTTTTGGGTTACCAAGACTGCATCGGCTGATGGATTTACTCCGATTACCTGAAAAGTCAGACGTCCACCAAAGTATGGAACCATTACATTATCGCCCTTTATCAGAGGAACACTCTCTAGGGCATCTGCCAAATATCTCTCATCTATTGGAGGAATCGCCTCTAGTGGCGCAACTACTACTTTTTCAGCAGCAACTGCCTTTATCTTTCTGACAGATATGGTGTCCCCTATTGCAATTCCAGAGTTGTTTCTTCCTAGTCCGTCAATCCGGATTATTCCTTTTCCCTCATCTGAAGGGTATAGCGGAAGGCATTTTGCCACAGTCCTTCTCTTGCCTTTGATCTCAATAACATCCCCTGTGGAGGCACTCAGTGTGTCCATAGAGTCATAATCTATTCTTGCCACCCCTCGTCCAACATCTCGGGTATATGCCTCAAGAACTTTGAGAGAGAGGGCGTTTTGACTCATACACATTGACCTTAATTCTAATTTTTATACCTTTGTGGTAATCGAGTTTGTCACATAATTCCAAATTCAACATATTATTTAGACAAAATTGGTGATATTGTGTCCATGTCACGACCGTAATGCCCCCCAACATATGGGGGGTTGGTTTTGGTACGTTTTTGCAACAACAATTCAACTAGTAAATCCTAAAACTATGCCTCGATTGCCTTTAGAGATTCTAACTTCCATTTCTTATCTGGCATAACTTTTTCACAAAATTCTGACATTTTCTCAAAATGTTCCTTGTCTAAGGTTATTTCAAGTGATTTACCTCCATCGATATTTAATCGAATTTTGTACTCAGTCATTCTTACTTGACCGTAAGGCTCCTATTTGATAAAGTTGCAGTTATGATCAAATTACCTCATGACAATTTCAACTGAGAATGGAACAAAAGAATCTGAAGATGTTATTATAAAATATAATGAATTACCCAATCACATTCAAAGAGATTGGGCAAATACTATTGTTATTGGAAAATGAAGATAAGCTGTATCCTCCGTCTAAAGGATTTAAAGGTGCAAAAATGTCACTTGATTTTATCAATGAATTATTTGCTATAAGAGAAATGACTGATGAGATTTTAAAAAAATACTCTTTTAAAAAAAAATAATTCTACCTTGTTTATGCAATAAATAATTGGAATAAACTTTGTCGCATAATTCATTAAATCGCACCAAAACCAACCCCCCATATGTTGGGGGGCATTACGGCCGTGACATGGATACAATATCACCAATTTTGTCCAAATAATATGCAGAACTTGGAATTATGCAACAAAGTTGGTAACCTACCTGTTTTCCAATTATGCTATATGGCTATTTGACCTATCATAATATCTGCTTGACTCATTGCTGTATCATAATCCATTACAAGGATTAAAACAGATGAACAAATTAACAATCATTTGGCCGCAATGAAGAATCAGAGTTATATCTGAAATGATGATTGAAAGGCATTTGTCTGAGCTGCCAAAACTCAACTATTGATCTGTCTTTTTAGCTCTTCAAGGACTGACTTGTCAATCAGTTCTTGCTCATATAGCGTCTCTGCAACCTCCAAAATACTTAGAACCGAATGCATCTTTACCCCCATCTCTGAGAGCACTTGTTCTGCTCCCTCCATTCTATTAATGATGACAAATACATCTCTGACTGAAACGCCTACCTTCTTGAGGGACTTTGTTGCAGCTACAACCGAATCTCCGGTATTTGCAACATCGTCTATCATGACTGCCCTCATCCCATCATGAATCTCACCTTCGACCATCTTTAATGTTCCATACTCTTTTGGCTTGTCTCTGACATAGATTAGAGGCTTGAGGGACTCTGTTGCCAATGCCGTTGCAAATACCAGTCCCCCTGTGGGGATTCCTACAACCGAGTCAAAATTGTCTAGTTTTACATCTCTGATTATCTTGTCTTGGAGATGTTTTATCATCTTTCTAAACTCAATTGGATGGCTTGGGACTAGTCTCAAATCCACATAGTATGAACTCGTCTTTCCGCTTGCTAGTGTAAAATTCCCGAATTTTATAATGCCTTTTTTGTGCAAAAATATTGCAAACTCTTTTACAAATTCCATACAAAAATTAACCACGCTTGATTTATTTTGTTTTGCATTCTATGATAATTATGCCTGAAATCTGGTTAAATTATGGTATAACTGACGTAGTATTGGATATAAGAGCAGAGAATCTAGAGCAAAAGATCGATTCTGAAGGCAAAGTCTTGGACGATTCTGCAATTAATGAAAGACTAAACGCCCTTGATCTCTCAAAACCGATGGAACTAGTAGTACTGCACAACTCTAAATCTATCCAAAAGATAATCTCTTCTCTGTTTACCTTGTGTGAGCAAAAATCCAAACCATTCCCAAAAATATTGACTGATAAAAAAATACTAAATCAGGTAAAGTCAGAACTGCCAGAAGGCAGCTCGATAAATGAATTCGTTGATATCTCAGACTCGAATCTCGTGTTTCTAGGAGAGATGGAGTTTAACGGACTGTTCGGATACGAGACCATATCTACACGCCTTATCAAAAAATTTGGCCAAGAGTCTATGCTTACAGCATATGCAAAGAGACAGGGAAATCTACCTGCTCCCGGGCAATATTCTGAAAGCCTGGCTGAGGCAAAAAAATTCACAGATAACTTTGAGATACAAGGAATCGAGCTAGTTGCAAACTCTGAGGGAATAATTGATTTCACAATAGGACACCCCTCAAAAACTATTACATCAACTAAAACACTAGAATCCAACTCCATCAGGGACGTAGGAGAGCACAAGACAATGGTGATTAGTACCGGCAAAGCTGCAAGCAATGACGGTCTTGGAAACTCCCTCTCATCTCTTTGGAACTGCTCTGATGCCATCAAAAAGGATGGTCTTGCAATATTGGTAGCAGAATGCAAGGACGGCCTAGGCTCGACTGCGCTTAGACAGTACATCGAAGACCGGCTGACACTAGAGCAGCTGCAGAATCCAACTAGATACGTTGAAGGAATGGAGAACCTGCTGTTTCTCTCCGGAGTCCAAAAGAACTTTCAAATCGGGTTGGTGTCAATCTTGCCTGAATTCTATACAAAGAAACTTGACATGGTCTCAATGCAGGGCATAAAATATTCCATGGACTATATCCTCAAAACCCAAGGCAGTAGACAAAAGGTAGCTGTGGTTACTGACGGGGCAAGAATACTATTAAGGTAATAGCCATGGCAAGAACCCTGATGGCAACGGTGCGCACAAAACTGCTAATACTATGATTCCAATGTATGCTAGCTTTCTATTCCTTGAGAGCGGTGAAACATCATCTAGGGGGGACGCGCTTGGATTTCTTGAACTCATTACCAGAATCAAAACTGCCATCAGCCAATAATTCAGCAAGACCAGTATTCCCATACTTGCATATGTGGCATATTTGTGCAGCTTTGCACCTAGCAGTGTTCTTGCCATATGTCCTCCATCTAACTGCCATGCAGGCAGCAAGTTCAAAAACGTAATGAGAAATCCAATCCATGCCGCAAACATCACGGGGGTTAGAATTATCTCGTGTCCTGTGCCACCTTTGCCAAACAGTGCTAGACTGGCGCTCATAAGCAGCGGCTCTCCCTGATTCCATTGAACTAGTCTCGAGTCCTTAAACAATCCTGCGGCAATCTCAGGATCTAAGACCGGAGCAGTATATGCTCCATACACTGAGACTATGACTGCAATTACTAGTCCGGCAATGGGACCTGCAATGGCAACATCAAAGAGGATCTCTCGATTGATGGTTAATCCCTTTGACTGGATAAACGCGCCAAACGTTGGAATTCCAATCACTGGCAGTCCTGGAATAAAGTATGGCCAAGTAGTCTTTAGACCATGTGCCTTTGCGGCAACTATGTGTCCTAACTCGTGAACCCCTAGGATTCCAAGCAGTGACAATGTGTATATCGCTGCCGTCTCAAGGGGGTCACCTATCTCCACAACCATGTTTGTTCCTGCCGCTCTATAGTATCCGTCAATCATGACAAATGCAATTACCACTGCAAACAATATTCTAGGCGTCCATGCAGTACTCAGCCATCCTCCCAGTTTCTTTGGAGGAAACTTTTGAATTATTACGTACAGTCCACTACCTTTGATCTTCTCTAGCCTGCAGACATAGTTCATATCCTCAAGCCTTCTTGCCAGTCCCTCAAACTTTGCTTTAAAATCAGTATCTTGTATCCTAAATTCTAATGCAAATTCCGTCTTTGTAAAATCTCTGACCTCAAATATCGAGTTGACCAACGATACAATGTCTTCTTGTGAGGGTTCCATGCATTTTTTGGGACTTTGTCTCTATTAATGGTCTTTTGGTTTAAAATTAAATATTGATTGTATCCTAATACTATCATGCAAGTAATTCTAAGGCAGCTAGGGGAATGTAATATTAGAAGGGCAGAACCAAGCGATCTTATCTCCATAATGGAGATCAATCTAAAGACCCTACCTGAGCACTATTCTGACTATTTCTATGAAAGCCTGCTTGCCGAGCTTCCAGAGGCCTTTATTGTAGCTGAGATCAAAGGCAAGTATGTTGGATATATCATGTGCAAGACAGAGTTTGGCTTTTCAAACTTTAAAAAACTGGGGTTTGTCAAAAAGGGACACGTAGTCTCTATTGCTGTACTAGACGAATACAGAAGACATGGCATCGGAAACATACTAGTTGAGGAATCAGTCAATGGCGTAAAGCTGAGAAAGTGTGCCGAGTTTTATCTAGAGGTACGGTGTAGCAACAAAGAAGCTGTGCGGCTATATGAGAAACATGGATTTGTAATAAGACAACAACTAAACGCATACTATCGTGACGGTGAGGACGCATATCTCATGGCAATTGAACTAGACTAGTTCAAACCAATAAATAACTCAGAAAAAGTTCTTGGCCATGGACAGACGAAAAGGAACAGGCATTAGCATATTTGTCATGTGTATAGCAGGCTTTTTTCTTTATGCATATCTGTTGATGCTCTCTGAATGGAGTCCCATAGTACTGCAACTCTCTGTACTGATGATTGCTGGTGGAATATTGGGAGTCGTTGCATGGATTGGATATGTAATGGCCACAACAAAGTCCTCACCTGCCTCGATAACATCTGAAGACTAGGTCTTGGATATTCTTACATCAACTACTGTCTGATAGTATCTCGGACCTACGGCCCTTACAATTTTAGAGTCTAGTATCTCTGATTTTACCTGAGCTACTCTGAGATAGTGCTCCTCTGAGAGTCTTGCTGCATCACTTTTTTTGTCTGCATGAATATGTGAGTAATAGTGGATTATTCCCCCATCTCTAGTGGCATTTACTGCTGATTCTAAAAACTCGTCTGATCTCTCCGGCAGTAACATCAGTGTCCTGTCTGACTTGGCTGTTAGCTGCTCTCTGATTATCTCAGAGGCATCTCCATTCATTGAGATTACGTTGCCTGTCAGCTTGTTTAGTTTGATGTTTCTCTCACACAGTCTTGAGGCCACAGGATTGATGTCAAGGCTGTACACGGTACACCGGTTCTTTCTTGCAGCCATCACTGAGAATAATCCCACTCCTGCAAACATGTTAGTTATGGTCTCCCCGTCTTGAACCAGGTCTGCAATTCTCTCTCTCTCAGTAGATAGTCTGGGTGAAAAGAACGCGTTTTGTACATCCACTATAAACCTGCAACCAAACTCCCGATACTCGGTCTCTGTATTGTCCTCTCCTGCAATAACCTCGAGTTCTCTTGTACGGTAATCCCCCTCTACAGCCGAGGTCTGATAAAAGACACTCCTAGCTACCTTTACCTCATTTAATAATGTCTTTCCAATAATCTCTTTTTTTGATAATAACGAATCTGGAATTCTCACAACAATAATGTTACCTATCTGATCAAAAGCCGAGATCAACTCCTCGCTCTCTTTGTCTGTCAGCACATCTTTTAGCGCCTTTTTTAGCATCCGAGTCAATGCTTGTAGTAAAAATTCCCCGCAGTCTTTTGAGTCCGGTCTAGTCTGCTGTCTAGCTTGTTTACACGAGGTCTGAGACTCTTCTCATCTCGTCTAAATGAGACATCAAGTGACTTTAGAAATCTGTTCATTGCAACTGTCTTTGGCATGGGAGACGTTGCATTGCCTGAGGAGCCGGGCTCTCCTTCAAATATCACCATCGTATCTGAGATCAAGTCCATCAGCTGCAGATCATGGTCTATAACTATGGCTGATCTTCCAAAGGAACGTACAAACTTTTGTAAGAACTTTGCAACTGCAATCCTGTCCTCCACATCCAAAAATGCCGAAGGCTCGTCTAGTGCATACAGATCAACTTTTTGTAGCAGACATGACGCAACTGCAACCTTTTGCAGTTCTCCTCCGGAGAGATTTATGATGGACTTGTTGTACAACTTTTTGATCTTTAACGGATCTAGTATCTGTTCTTCCTCCATGCTTCCTTCTACCGGATTCTCGTTTGCCTTGTCAAGCACTGCGATCACCTCTACGTCAAGATCATTTTGTAGATATTGCGGCTTGTATGCTATCTTTATCTTTTTATCGATACTGCCAGAGTCTAGTTTCTCAACACCTGCAATCATCTTCATCATTGTAGTCTTGCCTAGAGCATTGGCGCCCATTATTCCCAAGACCTCTCCCTTTCTCACCTTCCCGGGCTCTATCGTTACTGAGAACTGGGGGTATCTTTTTTCTAGTCTAGGATATGTGACAACCTCGCTTCCCTCTTGAAAAATATCAGTTGATGAGGACGATACATCAAAGGAAAACTTTTTGTCTCGAAATCTTACATTCTCATTTGGCAGGTATCCATCAAGAAATACATTGATTCCTACCTTGGTGGATAATATACTTGAGACAATTCCATATGCTGCAGGCTCTCCATATAACACCTCGATATAGTCACTTAGAAAATCAAGCAACGTCAAGTCATGCTCTACTACCATCACACTCTTTCCTATCCTGGCCAAGTTTTGTATCACACGCGCAACACCTGTCCTCTGAAAGACATCATTATATGATGAGGGCTCGTCAAAAAAGTAAAACTCTGTATCCTTTGACGCTACTGCTGCCACTGCAATTCTCTGCAGCTCCCCGCCACTTAGTTCCTCTAATCTCTGCTCCATAGAGTTTTCTAGTCCTAGCTCTCTTACTAGCTCCCTTGATACACCCCGCTGATCATATTTATCAAGAAGCTCTCTTCCTGTTCCATCAAAGGCCTGAGCAATATGATGTACCTGCTGCGGTTTTATTGATGCCCGTATATGTCCCTGCTCAACTTTCTCAAAGTGTTGTCTGAGTTCTGTACCACTGTAATGTCGCAGGATCTCATCCCATTCTGGCGGATCTTCATACCTGCCTAGATTTGGCTTGAGACTGCCTGATAAAATATTGATCACAGTACTCTTGCCCATCCCGTTTCGTCCCAAGAGTCCTACAACCTCACCCTTCTTGGGAGTAGGCAGCTTGTAAAGTCGAAATGAGTTCATGCCGTACTGGTGAACCTTGTCAGTAGCCAGTTCGCTTGCAAGGTTGACTATGGTTATTGCATCAAATGGACATACCTTTACACATATTCCACATCCGTTACAAATGTCCTCATCTATCTGTGCCTTTTTTGATTCCTTGCTTATCGTAATACACTCTGCACCTGACTTGTTGACGGGACAGTACTTTATGCATTCCAAGCCACATTTTTGTGGCTGGCACAGATCCTGGTCTAATACTGCCACCCTGTGAGTCATGTCCTAACGGAGTATCCTCTTTGCTTTATACCTATTTTGAGTCTCTATGCCATAAACAGAAAATACTCTTGCGTTACGTTAATAGATAGGATTCTGAGAATAAGTCTCAAGCCGGCCATAGCGTTAGGGTGCGACCCAATCCCATCCCGAACTTGGAAGTCAAACCTGACGTCGCTGTTGTGTTACTAAGATGCGAGAGCTCTTGGGAAGCAACAGTGCTGGCATTCTTACTATTATGCTGTACGGAAATCAGTTCATCCCTAATCCTAGGAGCATTATCTACAAAGAAAATCAATAATAACACTATCTGGAATATTGACATCTATGCAAAATAGATCAATATANNAATATTGTGGATGTGCCAAGTTTGCTGTGACCAAGATTAGATGCGATCTGTAATTGGAAAACAGCGATCTTAGTGATGCTTTTATATGGTACCGTATGAAATTGTACTATACGGCATGACAGAAAAACAAAAAACAGTTAGTTTAGAGAACATAGCTACAAAACCGCTATCGGGGTCTGAGAATAAATGGGGAGATAATTTTGGGCAGAGATAAGAGACGCCCCCGTATTTCAAAAGATACAATTGAT
>DAXZ01000022.1 GCA_002506665.1 Nitrosopumilus sp. UBA526
GTAGATTCCATATTTGTGATATTAACGTCATCAAGTGATCCAAAGACTGCCTCCAAGAAGAGTTTCTTGTCAAAGGGTTTGAGATCAGGATACTCTTGTCCTACCCCAACATAGAGAATTGGTGTAGATGTAACCTTTACAATGGACAGTGCGGCCCCGCCCCTTGCATCAGCATCGCTTTTTGTCAGGATTGAGCCATCAAACTTGACATGCTCAAAGAACTTGCGTGCCTGATTAACAGTGTCATTTCCTGCCAGAGAGTCTCCTACAAAGATCTTCATGTCAGGGTTTACAACCTTGTTAATCTTTTCAATCTGCTCCATCAGATTTGTGCTTGTCTGCATTCGTCCAGCAGTATCAATCAGTACACAGTCAGTCTTGTGGGATTTAGCATACAAGACAGCATCTCGTGCGACAGCGGCAGGGTCTGAATTATAGTTTTGTGCGACAAGTTTGAGATTCAGCCGGTTTGTATGGCCACGTAATTGTTCAATAGCGCCTGCCCTAAAGGTATCAGCAGCTGCAATGACAACAGAGTATTTTGCCTCCTTTAGCATGTAAGCTATCTTTGCAAGAGAGGTGGTTTTTCCTGTTCCATTAATACCAACAAACAGAATCAGAAAGGGCTGCCCCTGTGTCTTTTTTTCATTTATTCTCTCAAAGAGATCAACTGTCCCTGCAGAATCAAATAATGCAGATATGCTTGAGATAAGGCTGTCCTTGATAAACTTCTCAATCTCATTTTTGTCAACCTTGGAGCCTATCAGTATCTCGTTGAGATCTGACTTTATAGAGTCGATAACCTCAATGGCAACATCAGACTCTAAAAGAGATATCTCCAACTCGGAGAATATCTTCTCAATGTCCCCCTCACCGAGTTGCTTCTCACCCAAGCTTTTCGCCGCATTAGAAAATGCACTGCGGAGTTTCTCAAACATTGTATAATCTATCCCGAGGGCTCGGATGTCTGCAGTTGCATGATTTGGTTTATCTGTGATTTTATCTGTTCAAACTGTGCTAGGCCATCATGCTTTTTTGCAGCAGTATCTTGCAAGGCGACTTGGATCTCTTTGATTTTTGCCTCTAGATAGTTTGTTGCAGAAGAAATATCCTTCTCTACTGCAACTCCTGCACCGACATGTACTATGGCCTTGGAATCTGATGAAAATTTTGTCGGCATGTATATTCCCATTCCAATGGGGGCCAGTGTCTCAGATTCCGGGTTTTGACTCAAAGCCTTTAGGGTCTCAATGCATGCAGCAGTTTCTCGCAGGACATTGACAAAGCTGTTCTCTCTCTGTGAGAGATCAGTGATATAGTTCTCTAGCATCTGCATCTGTTGCATTAGCTGCTCGGTTTGTTGCTGACTCATGTACAACAGACAACTTTGAGACGGTTATAAATTCATAGTATGTTTGTTCCATGCCTAGCTTTTAGTTTCTAATCCAAGTAGATCCAATACCATTTGGTTTGGGAATGTAAAACCATGCATTTGACAAGTATGTATATTTAAAAAAAAGATAGGAAGATGTTATCTTGCCTTTGAAAATCTAGATTCTACCTCGTCCCAGTTAACTGTGTTCCACCAGGCTTCGATGTAGACAGGTCTCTTGTTTTGGTAGTTGAGATAGTATGCATGCTCCCACACATCACAGCCTAGCAGTGGTACCAATCCTCGTGTTCTAGGACTGGTTTGGTTTGGCATTGACTTGTATTCGACCTTTTTTGAAGAAGGGTTGTATACCAGCCATCCCCAACCGCTGCCTTGAATAACTGCAGTAGTAGATGAGAACTTTGCCTTAAAGTCAGCAAATCCTCCAAAAGAGTCATTTATTGCATCTGCAACTGACCCTCCTGGTTCTCCGCCTCCGTGAGGTTTCATGTTGTTCCAAAATAACCTGTGGTTGTCATAACCACCACCGTTGAAATTAACTGCGCCCCGTTTGTCCTCAGGTACCGAGTTGATATCAGACAAGATATCAAGGATGTCTTTGTCTTGAATCTCAGATGAGCATGTCTCAAGGGCGGCATTTAGCTTGTCAGTGTATGCCTGGTGATGTTTTGTGTGATGAATCTCCATTGTCTTTGCATCAATGTGAGGTTCTAGTGCATCATAGGCATATGGCATTTCAGGAAGAGTGTATTTTCCCATATGTGCCTGTCATTTGTTGCCCTTATTATTTACTTCCTATTTCAATAGTCTGTTGCATAATTCAACTTGACACCTAGGCCCTCAGACCAATGCTCAAGATTGTACTATCCTCTCACGCTACCTCCCAGACAGTTGCCGCATCTGCCATCTTCTTGCAGGTACACACGTCTTTGCTATTTCTTGCAAGCTCTTGTTCTGTGGCCATATATGCTAGCTTTTTCAAACTGATTATACACAATCATCTCAAAACAGATACGATTAATTTATTGCCAGTTATGTCCTAGTCAATATATGGCTCATGAAACATTAAAAAAGACTAGATCTCACAAGATGTGATTGTAATGCATGAAGGAAGAGAGCATTCGTCAATAAATGTTGAAGAACTTTTAGGTCGTAAGCTAAATGATATTGAATTAAAAGCTGACCCGGGGACACTATTTGTAAAGGGTTCTTTGAATATCCCATTACCGTGTCCAAAAGTGTCAATCATTGGTTCTAGAAAAGCATCTGCCCATGGAATTGTAAATGCCCAAAAAATTGCAAAGACACTAATTGAAAATCAAGCAATTATTGTCAGTGGGCTTGCTGAAGGAATTGATACTGTTGCACATAAAACTGCATTAAACATGAAGGGAGAAACTATTGCAGTATTAGGCACGCCATTAGACAAAGTATATCCAAAAATAAATTATGAACTTCAACAAGAATTAATGAAAAATCATCTTGTGATTTCACAATTCCCAGCAGGTTATCCTATAACTGGGAAAAATTTTGTAATGCGAAATAAAACAATGGCGCTTATTTCTGATGCTTCAATAATTGTAGAAGCCGGAAAAACAAGTGGTTCAAAACATCAAGGATGGGAAACTCTCAGAATGGGAAGACCGTTATTCATTTGTGAATCTATTGTGAACAATAAAGAATTGGATTGGCCTACAGAAATGATTGATCATGGAGCAATAGAACTAGATGACCCAATAGATATGCTCGAAGTGCTACCAACACGTTTTGAAGTAATTGATGTGTTTCAATAATAATTATGAAAATTGCTAGGATTGAATTTGGATCTCTTTT
>DAXZ01000018.1:0-1499 GCA_002506665.1 Nitrosopumilus sp. UBA526
GAATCAGATAGACTATAGGAAGATTATTTCAGTTAAAAAAAATATTCTCTTCAACCTAGTTAATCTGATATACATTTTAGACTATACGACAATCTATCTAGCCGCATTAAACAGAGTGGATCCGTCCCCGGTAAATTCCATAGATTTTATCAAGGACAAAGAGGTAGAGAGAAGGGTTGCAAAATAGCCACCCCCATCCAAGCGCTAAAAAGATAAAGGAATTGAAAAATAAGTGTAATGCCGAAAAACAAAACGCCATAAAGAATGGCAAGGATTTGAACAAACCAATATTTACATTTACCAAGTCTATGCAAAAGAAAATTGATAAGGAGATTCGTGATCCCTTAGCAATGAGTATTAGAATAAACAAACTAAGTGATGCAGTAACTGATGAAGGTTCATACGATTTGGATAATGCAAAGAAGATTATCTCTATGGCTTTTGATGGTTTAAAATCTGATGATAAAGAAGAAAGAGAAAAGGCTCAACAGGCTCAACAATTCCTTAGAGATAATACCTCACTATCAAAAGAAGAATTTGAAACAAAAGGTACAGATGAGGATTTTGATTTTGAATCAAATACACTACGAAACTATCTGTTTAATGCTCTAAGAAATGATGCAGTCAAAGTTGAGATGTTATATCAATACAAGCCTTTTAGACCATTCTTAAAGAAACTCACTCTACTTAATTCGATTAATGAACTTGTTAGACAACAATACAATGATACTGAAACAATTTATCGTGGTACAAGTTTGGAAGAACTTAACAATATGCTAAACCATGAATTTATAGGAGGCGGGCAACCAAACGAGCGCAACTTTATTTCAATGTCACCAAATGTGAAAAGTGCAAATCGCTTTGCAGTAGGTCAAGGTGTTATTATTAAATACAATAAAGAGGAGATAGATAAACACATCATATTCCCAGGCTACGCAATAGAAACAGGGCCACAGATAAACAATCTAGGACAGCCAGAAAGTGCAGCATATACACACGAACAAGAGGTCAGAGTCAGACACGATGATGTGCCTGTTAAAACTCAAAAAATGATAATCGAAATAGAAAAAGACGTGCTTATAAGTTCAGGAGATCATGCTCATGAAATGGGATACAGCGCATATGATAAAGATGGTAATTGGAATGAAGATGTACCTGATGTTGATCCAAACTATTATAAAGCCAAATTTGGTAAACTGGGCAAGGTAATAATACTTGGATGACAGAAAATTACGAGCCAATATAATATTGGCTAAGGATCAGATAAAAGTGCATAAAGGTAACGTAGGATTTGCTAAAGGCTCTGTGCTTAGATGGGCTGGTTTGTCTGATAAAGATTGTGACTATGTGTTTGCACATCTAGATGATTAAATCTTTATAAAATAATGTTGCTCATCCCAGCCGTCATTTTTCATAAAGACCGTGCGAGGGAGCATCTTGTTGTGTCTGACGTGATTTCACTTTTTCTGTCAGGAGAGATAATCAAAGAATACTTTGTT
>DAXZ01000018.1:1632-2856 GCA_002506665.1 Nitrosopumilus sp. UBA526
AAGATAAAGGAATTGAAAAATAAGCGTAATGCCGAAAAACAAAATGCCATAAAGAATGGCAAAGATTTGAACAAACCAATATTTACATTTACCAAGTCTATGCAAAAGAAAATTGATGAGGAGATTGATGATCACAAATTAATGTATGACAAAGTAAAGGATTTAGAGCGTAAAGTTATAGCTGAAATGGCACATGACATGACAAGTGCACGACTGGCATATCGTACTCTCTATGAGGACGCAGAGTCAGATAATAAAGGAAAAAGAGAGATGGCTCAAAGTGCGCTACAGTTCCTTAGAGAAAACTCTCTGATACGAGAAGATGAGTTTGAGGCAGGGCAGGTTGAACAATATCTGATGGAGGCGGTCAAGGATGCAGATGAACTTGACAGACTATACCAACATGAGTTTTTCAGACCGTTCATAGAAAAGAAATATGCCGCAGTCAGTATGGCTAACGAGCTTGTTAGACAACAGTATAATAACACTAAAACCCTTTATCGTGGTACAACCTTAAAAGAACTCGACAATATGCTAGACCATGAATTTATAGGAGGTGGGCAACCATCTAGGCGCACTTTTATCTCAATGTCGCCAAATCAAACAAGTGCATCACAGTTTTCAGGAGGTGTTGTGATTGAATACAATAAAAAAGAGATAGATAAACACATCATGTTTCCAGGTTACGGATTAGAGAGAACACGGGTTGATAATATTGCAGAACCAGAAGGTACGAGTTTTATGCATGAACAAGAGGTCAGAGTCAGTTGCAATGATGTACCTGTTAAAACTCAAAAAATGAAGATCATAATCTCAAAATCAATCATTATGATGGCTGGATACCACAATAAAGAACCAAGTTAGAACAGGAATGATGAACCTGTGCCATTTGACACTAACTATTATAAAGAAAAGTATGGTAAACTGGGGTGAGGTAATAATAGTTGAATAAACCAGAATTGGCATGCAACCTATTAGTGGCAAAAAAGCAGATGGAAGTTCACAAAGGCAACGTAGAAAATGCCAAAGCGTCTATGTTGAGATGGTGTAATTTAACTAAAGAAGAATGTGATTATGTGTTTTCGCATATAGATGAAATTGTTATAAAATAGCATTGCTCATCCCGGCCGTCATTTTTCATAAAGACCGTGCGGGGGGCATCTTGTTGTGTCTGACGTAATTTTGCTTTGTCTGTCATGGGAGATAATCAAAGAATACTTTGTT
>DAXZ01000018.1:2921-11573 GCA_002506665.1 Nitrosopumilus sp. UBA526
CTGATATACATTTTAGACTATACGTCAGTCTATCAGGGTGCTTGGCTTGTAAGTACAGGACAACACGCTAGAGAAATGGGATACAGTGTATATGATAAAGATGGCAATTGGAACAAAGATGTGCCTGATGTTGATCTAAACTATTATAAAAAAGAGTATGGTAAACTAGGCAAGGTAATAATACTTGGATGACGTAAAATTACGAGCCAATATAATATTGGCTAAGGATCAGATAAAAGTGCATAAAGGCAACGTAGGATTTGCTAAAGGTTCTATGTTGAGATGGTGTAATTTAACTAAAAAAGAATGTGACTATGTGTTTGCACATCTAGATGATTAAATCTTTATAAAATAATGTTGCTCATCCCGGCCGTCATTTTTCATAAAGACCTTGCGGTATACATCTCGTTGTGTCTGACGTGATTTCACTTTGTCTGTCATATCTTGTTATAGTTCTAGGTATAATTAAGAGTTATTTTACGTGATTCTGTGGCATCTTTGAGGAGTAAAATATAGGTATGAATCTATAATGTTACAAAAACTAATTGTGTGTACTGTCATACCATAAGGAGATATTTGGTAACCTGTAGAACGTCTTCACAATATAGGATGGGCGCAATTCAACATTTTCGGTGAGATGGCCAAGTATGTGTGAGTTGGGAGGTAAACACATACAAAGGAAAAAATATATCTGTAATTAGAGGAGAATAGATATATCTGTTTTAATAAATAAAAAAAAGACAATAATCGATGATCAGTTTGAATTAAGAAACAGGCGATACATGGGAAATAAAAATAAATTACTCCCATTTATCAAAAAAATAATATATGAAAACTGTGGTGATGTGATTGATTCATTTTGTGATTTGTTTGCAGGTACCGGTTCAGTCAGTCAGGCATTCAATAATAAGCATACTAAGATTATATCAAATGATCAGTTGATCAGTAATTACTTTCCACTATGCACATTTCTGTTAAACAATGATTCAGATATTACCAATGTACAAGAGAAAATCAAATATTTGAATTCGTTAAAACCAAAGGCAAATAATTATTTTTCTTTACGGTATGGTGGAACTTTTTACACTTTGGATAATGCAAAGAAAATTGGATTGATTAGAAACGCCATTGATAAAATATCTGATAGTCATTCTGAAAAACAGATACTAGTAACATCTTTAATGTATGCAATGGACAAAATAGCTAACACCGTAGGTCATTATGATGCATACAGAAAATCAATGAATTATACAAAGCCAATAAAACTAAGATTACCAAAACTTGAAAAAAAAGTCATCAATCACAATAATGTGATATTGAACGAAGACGCAAACACTGCAGTTAAAAAAGTCAAATCAGACGTATTATATCTAGATCCACCTTACAATTCGAGGCATTATTGTGATGCATATCATCTATTAGAGAATGTTGCAATATGGAAAAAGTTACCAACTTTTGGAAAGGCAGAAAAAATAGACAGAAAACATATCAAAAGTAGATATTGTTTCAAAGACGCCTCTATTGTATTTGAAGAACTCATAATGAATGCAAAAGCAAAGCATATTTTTTTATCATATAACAGCACAAGAAATTCAAGGCATGGAAGATCTAATTCAAAGATAAGTGACTATGCAATTAAGAAAATTCTAACCAAAAAAGGAAAATTGAGAATATTTGAAACGTCACATCCAGAATTCACTACAGGTAAAAGTGTGTCCAATTCTGAACATGTTGAGAGATTGTTTTATTGTAAAGTGATGTGATTTTTTGCGAAAACCTTGGTCAATATCTACAACAGTTCGTAGTCCTGCAAGAATAGTATCTTTTTTGCAAACTCTAGAAAAGATGAAAGAGATAGTTTTTGATAATGAAAATCAACAATGTTTTCAAATTTTGCTTATTCAGAACAAACTCTATACTCCATACAATCTTACAGATGATGAAAAAAAATATAAGAATAATAAATCAGTCGAAAATAAAAATACCGGAAAAACCAGATCTAGCAAATATGACCATAAGAAATAAAATTCAATTTTCAAAATTATATCTTTTGAAACTTCAAAAGATAAAACAATATTACGATATGAGTAGTCTTGAAAATCTTTCAAATTGTATTAAAACACTAAAGAACATACACAAAACTGGAAACAAGTCAAGTCTAGAATTAGAAAAACAGGCCTCATTGGCACTCATGGCATTAAATGATGCAGAGGAGATAAAACCAAATTATCCAATGGGGGATGATGGAGAACCGACATTTACTGCACCCAGAGGAGTATCCGACATAGAATGCTACTATAATGTATTTAATCTTGTGTGTGAGGTCACTCTACTAAAGAATAGGGCGCAATGGTACAATGAAGGTCAGTCAGTTATGAGACATTTACGTGAGTTTGAAGAAAAAAATCCAGATAAAACATCGTACTGTTTATTTATAGCACCCAAAATTCATATTGATACTACCAACACATTTTGGAATGCAATAAAATATGAATATCGTGGAAAACCTCAAAAAATAATACCTTTTACAATAGATCAATTCATCCATTTGTTAGATATTTTACATATATACCGAGACAAATATCAAAATGTATTTTCACATAATGAGTTGATAAAGTTGTACGATAGCATCATCAATCTTGTTAGGACGTCACCATCATCAGATGAATGGATTAAACAGATACCAAATCAAATAAAGATGTGGGAACAATGGATTCTAAAATAAACAATCAGATAAAAATGAATCACCTATATCGTGGTGATTGTATTAGAGTGATGAAAAATAAGATGTTTCCGAATTCAATTGATCTTGTATTTGCAGATCCGCCGTATAATCTTTCAGGGAAAAATCTAACTCTGATTGGAAATAAGACCGGAGGGAATTTTTATAAAGTAAATGCAGACTGGGATAAGATGTCTGACGTGGATTATGACAAGTTTACAGATGAATGGATAAATTGTTGTTATAATCTGTTGAGAGACCGCGGCTCGATTTATATTTGCTGTACATTGCATAACATAAACAGCATACTCAGTTCACTTAAAAAATTAAAAATGAACGTAAAAAATATCATAACATGGTATAAGACAAATGCAATGCCAAATATAACAAAGCGCACATTTACACATTCTACAGAATTTATAATATATGCTACAAAAAATTCAAAATGGGTTTTTAATTACTATGATCTAAAAGAGATAAATCCTGAAAGGCAGAAAAATGGAGATCTCAAACAGATGAGAGATGTTTGGTCTATACCAATAACACAAGGCAGGGAGAGATTAAAATTGGATAATAAAAAAGCATTACATCCTACTCAAAAGCCAGAAGAGCTTGTTAAAAGGATCATCATAGCTTCTTCAAACGAAAATGATTTGGTATTAGATCCATTTATTGGAACTGGTACAACAGCTGTTATTGCAGAACGCTATAATCGAAATTGGATAGGCATTGAAAAAGACTCAAATTATAGAAAACATGCATTATCTCGTATCAAAAATAATAGAATTTAATACCAACTTACAAATTCTAGATTTACCCATGTTGGATCAAATACCTTTAGAAAAGTTTCTAATCTTGTAAATCGTCACATCCAATCCTCAATAATACAAGACCCGTTTATGTTCAGTATTACATTCACATCTTATCGGTACATACTATCTAAGATTTGGGTATATGCTATATCATACTACTATGCCTAGGTTCTCATAATGTTTATGCAAACAATCTAGCCAATGTTTCCACGTCGGCCTCTCAGTCCAGGCCCTGTTTTTCCATGAATATCTTTTGTACTATACACTCTTCATCACGTTTTCTTTCTTTTTCTATCATGTCTTGTTATAGTTCTGTGTATAATTAAGAACTATTTTATGCCCGCCCCTATTTTCTGCTCATATTATCTGATTGCTGTATTGATTTACCTTTGTCTGCAACCCAAAGTTATATCCTAGTTGAATTTTTTCCGAATCTAGGAACGTATTTATGCCAAAATTCAAGAGTCAGTCTGATGCCCATAAACAAAGACAAGATTGCAAAGAGACGGGAGGTTAAAGAGCACAAGCCAGATTTTGTCAGGCCAGAGAGTTGGCGTTATGTTAGACTCGAGACCAATTGGAGAAAACCAAAAGGCATTGATCATCATCAGAGAAAACAAAAGAGCAGAGGACGTCCGGGCCTAGTCAAGATTGGATATGGCGGACCCAGAGAAGCAAGAGGACTGCACCCTTCAGGATATACAGATAATTTAGTCCACAGCTTGGGTGATTTAGAAAAATTGGATCCAAAGAAAGACGGAGTCAGGTTTGGACACAGTGTTGGTACTAGAAAGAGAAAGGAGATTATCGTCAAAGCAATTGAAAACAAGTTCAAGATCTTTAATGCGAGAGTGAGTGCAAGTGGTAGTAAATCTTAGAGCTAAAAAGAGACTTGCCGCCAGAGTTACAGGCGTTGGGGTTCACAGAATAAGATTTGATGCAGATCATCTAGATGATATTGCAGATGCAATCACACGACAAAACATTCGTAGTCTCATCACAGCAAACACAATTACGATAAAGTCATTTACAGGCACCTCAAGAGGTAGAGCACACCACAAAAAGGCTCAAAGGAACAAGAGAGGTACAACACAGGGCTCCAAACACGGAAGCAAAGGCGCGCGAGTAGGCAAGAAACAAGTCTATGTCGCCAAAGTCCGCTCACTGAGAAGACTGTTAAAGATTGCCAAAGACAGAAAAAACCTGACCAATCCAGAGTTCTGGGCCCTCTACAAAAAGGTCGGCGGAAACACGGTTAGAAACAAGGCACATCTCAGAACTTTGATGGATGAGATCAAGGAAAAACGAAAAGACTAAAACCGATAAATTTTATCTTTGAATTCCACAACTTTGTCATTTTGAATCTTGATTCCCTCATCACTTAGCATCTTTGCTTTCACATCTTTGCCAAAAGCATATCCTCCGAGCTTTCCACTAGACATTACAACCCTGTGACATGGAACTATCACAGGATATGGATTCTGGTTCATTGCCTTACCTACTGCCCGCTGGCCGTCTTTTAGTCCGACTGCCTTTGCTAGTTCGCCATATGTGGTGATCTGGCCTTCCGGTACCTGGAGCAGCTTTTTGTAGATTTTTTGTTGAAGATTCAAAGTTTGATGACCTCAAGGGCTATAGTTTCAAGAAGATCAAGTACCCTCTGTTTGTGTGAACCAAGCCCGCGCCAGTCCAAGAGGGCAGTCTTGGCCAAAGTATTTTGTGCAAGAATGTGCAAAAACATCTCCTCATCAAGACAATCCAAGACATGTTTTGGCATTACTGTTCCAAGGGCAAATCTTCCATCGAGCAGCTCAGTATTGAATTTTGAAGAATAGTGAGTCCCACCAAAACATATTGCCACAGGATACTTGGTGAGTGGTTGTGACATTGTCTGGTGTACAATGGCTGCCACAGAACTGCACAGGGTTTCATCATTCCATTGTTTTTCAGTCGTGCCGATCTCTACAAATATGGACGGCTTGGTCAGTGCCGTAGGCCCATGATGAGTCGCCTCTATAGTAATCTCAAAGTCTGAAAACTGTGACTGGTTTTTTTTCAGAGTTTGCAGGTATGTTTTTTGAAAGTCTGGTTTTGGAATTGCAATCTGCCTGTCATTTCCGCCAAACCTTGCAGCGGCAAAGTTCCCGGTACTATGACAAGTCAGAGCCAGTGTGCCTGACTCGGCGGCATGTTTTGAGAGAAAGACAAATCCATCATAACCATACTTTTCTTCTAACCAATCAGCAGAGATTGCAGGTGTTGGAATAATTACAAGATCGTAATATTTCCCATGAAAAGTATCACCATCCCGGGTCATCTCCTTTGAGAGATATTTTGCCATATTGTAACCTGCAGGGTCATCTCGATACGCAACTAACAGTTCCATGAGATAAGAGATATAAGGACACCTTATTAATTTCCACCAATGAACCCTAGGCAGACTTTGAGAAATATGGCAAATACCATGAAGATGGCCCGAAAGCCAGACAGGGACGAGTATTCGCAGCACCTAAGACTTGTTTTGTTAGGAATAGCAGGAGTAGGAGCTATCGGCTTTACAATTCAGTTTGTCTTTTCCGTAATTACGTTTGGTAGATAAAATTGTCAGAAGAGATAAGATCACACCTGTTTGCAATTAGAACCACAGGAGGGCAGGAAAAGGTGGTAATGAGATTGCTTGAGGCAAAAGCCAATGCAGACCAGATAAACATCCAGTCTGTCCTACTAGTAGATAATCTAAAGGGATATGTTGTAATTGAGGCAATCAATCCCAGTGATGCATACATGGCAGTAGAGGGAGTAAGACACATCCGCGGTCAACTAAGAGGTGAGTTGGAGTTTAAGGACATTGAAGGGTATCTAATCAAGAAATCAACGGTTTCACAGTTGGCAATAGACAATATCGTAGAGATTACAGGAGGGCCGTTTAAGGGAATGAAGGCAACAATTACCAGGATTGATGTTGAGAAGGAAGAGGCAACAGTGGTCTTGTTGGATGCGTCATACCAGTTACCAGTTACAGTGGATGCAAACTATCTAAAGTTGTCTAGTGAGGCCTAGAGGAAGGATTAAATTTTCAGGTTGGATTGATGTAACATGGGAGAACAAAAAGTATCAGCACTTGTAACAGGTGGCGGCGCATCATCGGGTCCCCCACTAGGCCCCGCACTAGGCCCCCTAGGTGTCAACATCATGCAGGTCATCAACGCAATTAATGAAAAGACCAAAGACTTTGAGGGAATGAAAGTTCCGGTGACAGTTATAGTTGATACGGATACCAAAAAATATGACATTGAAATAGGAGTCCCTTCATCTGCTGCGCTAATAATGAAAGAAGCTGGAATCCAAAAGGGTTCAGGAACATCAGGTACCGAATGGGTGGGAGATGTCACAATGGATTCCATAGTCAAAGTGGCAAACACAAAGATTGAAAAATCCTATGCCACGTCACTAAAGTCAGTTGCAAAGACAGTCATCGGGACATGTGTGGCACTCGGAGTCAAGGTGGAAGGAAAGACGCCAAAGGAGATCACAGCAGAGGTCAACGAGGGCAAATGGGATGCAAAGTTCCAATAATCACTCAAACAGATAGATGGGATCCTTGTCGGTCTTTTGCAGTTCTACAAAGGTTTCAGTACTTTGGATGCCTTGAATTTTGCCAATCTTTTCAATTACTACAGAGTGAAGGGATTCAAGGTTCTTGGCATAGACATGAATCATCATATCAAATCTGCCGGTAATTTCTGAGATGGACACGACTTCGGTAGTCTCCATTAGTTTTTTATGAATTGTGTCTTTGAGTTTTGGATCCCGATTGATTCCAACAGATGCCTTGACCTCGATTCCCAAAAGAGAGTCATCAATCTCGATGGTGAATTTCTTGATAAGTCCCTTCTTCATCAGTCTCTTAATTCTGCTATACAGTACTGATGCATTGATTCCAAGTTTTTTGGATAATGCCGGAACAGAGATCGAGCCATCGGCAGTTAGCTCATAAAGCAGTTTCATATCCAACTCATCAAATCGGTGCAACTTGGTTGAAAAATCTGGTTATGATTTAATATATGTAGGTTTTCAGTATAATTTCCACCTTAATTATAATTATTTTAGCAAAAATATGTAAATTTTTGAAAATATCTGTGAATGGTTTGGCAATGAATTAAAAAGAGCGGGTTTTTTTGATTTACAAATATTTCCTATTATCTCTGAGGTATTTTGCTACAAACCATTTTACAAAGATAAAATCATTGTTTTGTAGGTGAGAGGATTCCAGTTTTTTGATGTATGTTTGTTTTTCTTTTGGTTCAATGTTTACTATAGGATGTTTGTTTTTGTGTAATATCAACAACATTAACATCCTTCCAATTCTCCCATTTCCACCAATAAATGGATGTATCATCTCAAATCTACAGTGAAATATTGCAGACATTACTACTGGGTTAGTCTTGGTTTTGTTTTTGTTGTACCATTTTATTAGTCGGGTAATGTCTGGAATAACGTCATCCCACAAGGCGTATTCTGTTTTTCCCAAATATGGAGCTACATCTGCTCTTCTAAAACACCCTGCATTGTTTGTGTTAGTTTTTTCAAACAATTTTTTGTGCCAATCAAGAATCAGTTTTTTTGAGATATCCTCATCTGCATTTAGCATGTCATCAAAGATTATTGCTGTTTGTTCAGCCTCTACAATGTCTTTAGTCAAGGTATCTTTAGGAGACAGATGATCCTCCAATAATTTCCTCGTTTGATGCAATGTCATAGTACTTGCTTCAATTCTTTGTGTGCTGTAGGTGTGAATAATTTTGAGTTCGTGATATTCTGATTTGAGGATTTTGGGATCAGTTTCTTTAAAAGACTTCAAATATTTTTTTTGAATTTTTTCCGCTAGTGGATTTTTTTCTTTTTGGAAAATTTCTTCTTCAAACTCTTTTTTTAATTGGTCTAGATTGTCAGGTATTTCTTTGCCTAGATATCCCTCATATTGTTTTATGCTAGTTTTATGAATTAGATAATAATATTCTGCATTGCCCCTAGTTCGTTTAGTTACTGATACCATAATATGACTTGCCCATAGTATATTAATATATTTTATGAAATTATAATAAAACGCTGGGTAAT
>DAXZ01000018.1:11646-14890 GCA_002506665.1 Nitrosopumilus sp. UBA526
GGGTCTTGCAAGATAGTGGTTAGGTCAAGGGGGATCTCAGAGTATCTGTTATACCCCACTAAAGGATTTTAAAGAGGTTTTTAGGAAATTGCGCATAATGATTACAGAAGCTCAGCTTGCTGAGATGATAAAGCAGGCAAAGACTACAACAAAGGAGAGAAAGTTCAAACAGTCCATAGAACTGATTATTACTTTTAAGGATATTGATGTCAAAAAGGGATTTGCCATCAACGAGGTAGTCGAGCTTCCAAAGACAAGTTCTCCGGCTACTGTATGTGTCATAGCTACAGGAGACATGAACCAGAAAGCAAAACAGGCAAAGGCCGACTCTGTGATTGGGACAGAAGAGCTAGACCGGTTTGCAACCAACAAGAGAGAGTCCCGAAAATTCATAAACAAATACAATTTCTTTCTAGCAGATACAAAGGTCATGCCAATTGTCGGCAAGACCCTAGGTCAGCTCCTAGGTCCTAGAGGAAAGATGCCAACTCCTGTTCCGTTTGATGCTCCCATAGAGTCATTGCTAGAGAGGTTTAGATCATCTATCAAAGTAAGAACAAGGGCATCGTTGTCAGTATCATCAAAGATAGGAGATGAATCGATGGAGGATTCTGACCTGGCAATTAATGCACACACAGTGATTGGTGTCATTGAAAAGAAACTTCCAAACGGTGAAAAGAACATTAAAAAGATCCTAGTCAAGACTACGATGGGAAAGCCAGTAAAACAGGCACACGAGGTTAAGAAAAAATATGCATGAGAACAGGACATCATATCCCAAAAGAAAGAACCAGATGTATCAACAGCTCCAAGAGTTGCCAAAAAAGTACAGCGTCATATCCATAATCAAGATGAACAAGGTGCGTTCAGCTCAGATTCTACCACTGAGAAAGGCACTCAAAGGAGAGGTGGAATTTGTATGTGTCAAAGACAAGATTGCCCTAAAGGCACTAGAGTCATTAGATGTGCCAGGGATAAAAGAAATCTTTGCAGAGATAAAGGGTCAGATCATGTTTATCTTTACAAACATGTCACCATTCAAGCTAAACGTTCTTCTTGCCAAAAACAAGATAATGATGGCGGCCAGGGGTGGAGATGTTGCAAGCATTGACATTGTGGTTCCTGCCAAAAACACAGGCATTGCACCTGGTCCGATGCTTACAGAGTTCAAGGAAGCAGGCATCCCTACAAAGATTGATCAGGGAACAATTTGGATTGCAAAGGATCATACTCCGGCACTAAAGGGCGATACAATCAATGAGAAACTAGCATCAATTCTAAGCAAGCTAGATATCAAGCCCATAGAGGCAGGAATCTCACTTTATGTGGCATTAGAAGACGGACTAACGTATGCAGAGACCGAGATGAGAATAGATGTCGAGAAGGTAAGAGAACAGTTCTCACAAGCACACCGGGAAGCAATCTCACTGTCTATCGAGGCGGCATACATTACTGCAGATAATATTGCACAGATACTAGGCAAGGCATCACAGCATGCCCGCGCTCTGTCTGTAGAGTCAGGATTTATGACTGTTGAGACAAGGGAGCAGATACTTCAAAAGGCACATGCCCAGGCAGAGTCTGTGGCAAAACAGGCAAATTATACATCTGCTTAATTGTATATTTCAGATACAGAGTAGATCAAAATTAAATTGAAAAAAAATACAGTCTAGCCAAACAGTGAGGAGAGTCCTTCCATGGCAGCTTCCTCGTTTTTAGGGTCTTCTTTCTTTTTCTCTTTCTTTGCTTCACCTGCAGGCGCATCTGCTACTGGTGCTGGTGCAGCTGCAACTGCCACAGGGGCGGCCTTTACTGCCTCATCTATGTTAACATCAGCCAAGGCGGCAACCAATGATTTGACCTGAGCCTCGTTGACCTCGGCGCCAGATGCTTTTACAACTGAACTGAGGTTTGCCTCGTTGACTTCTTTGTCTAGTTTATGAAGAAGTAAAGCAGCGTAAACATATTCCATTGTATCGAGATTTTCTTAGGGCATAATATAAAACTATGTAGAAAGACCCTTTGGAAGGTTAGTTGAGAATTTTGAGACTTCGACAAACAGAGTAGAGGGTTCGTTTCAGAGTTTGGTCAGTCAGAGTATCCATTCTGTGTTTCAAGATTCGCTTTGCCTCATCTCGTTCAGAGCCGGGTGGCAGTGACAGGACGGCGTTAATGAATTCAGGCAACGACTCACGAATCCAGCCATCGAGCATTGCATATATTTTTGGAGGAATTATATCACACTTGTCAGTATCAAGGTCAAGTACCGCGGCATAGTTTTCATGCTCAACTCTATACACCAATGCTAGTACCACATTGTCTGGGGTCGGATGCTCAAGTATCTCTCTAGAACGGTGGCCGGTCTTTCCTTGGGTAATCTTGTTTTTCAGACCCAGTGGATTTACAATTACTCCGTTGACGCCCACTTTTCTTCCATCAATGCCGGTAACTACTCCAAAGATAAAGTCATTAAAATCACCGTTTTTTTTAATCGAAAAGATATGGGTTCCTTCCTTCAAGACCTGGCGTTTACCAAACATGAATAGATTGCATTACACATTATATTTAATGTTAACACATGGTTTTTTTGATGATTATATGGCATGGCAGGTTTCCTAGCTTGATTGCTCAGGGATGGTATGTATGGTAATTGTATGAGTGATCTTTTCAATTTTTCTGATTTTTTGTAGGATCTGTTCAAAGGATTCCATATCATCATAGTTACACTGGCAGACAAAGTCAAAGACCCCATACGTTCCCTGTACTGTACATAGCTCTTTGAGTTTTGTAATTGTTTTGATTTCATATCCCATATCACAGTTGACTAGGATGAATGCTATGCCCATACAAGATATGTCTATTTCGTGTATTATAATTTTTTTCAAACTAGAGAGAAACAAGCTGGGAATTTAGCTAATCTGCAGAATTCTCAGAGAGAGTAGGAACTGTCTTGTAATCTTGATTCCCATAATTGGTAAGAAGAGGACTGCTTTGTGTTTAAATGGTCTAGTGCCTGTTATACTGCTAATCGACAATTCTTAATACCTGATTAGAGCAGTCTTTCATAGTTGGATAAAAAAGAGATTCTAAAGGAATTTTCTACAGAGCCTGCTAGATACTATAATGTCAGACTCTTCAAAGAGCAGGGGTTTCTCAGAAAGGCCTGCACAAAGTGTGGCAGATTCTTTTGGACCCTTAATGCAGATAGAGAACTGTGTCCTGATGATGGGACAGACACGTATTC
>DAXZ01000018.1:14961-16157 GCA_002506665.1 Nitrosopumilus sp. UBA526
AAATAATCACACGTCAGTTAGCAGGTATCCGGTGGTATGTCGATGGCGAGATGATCTGCATTTTACAATCGCATCAATTGTTGATTTTCAAAGGATAATGGGCTCCAAGGTGGTCTTTGAGTTTCCGGCCAATCCTCTTGTGGTTCCACAGACATGCCTGCGTTTTAAGGACTTGGAGCATGTGGGGGTTACAGGAAGACATTTCTCGAGTTTCTGTATGATAGGACAGCACAGTGTTCCTGACCTTGGGGGATATTGGAAGGACGAGTGTGTTGATTTGGATTTTAGACTGTTAACAGAACAGTTTGGAATAAAAAAAGAAGAGGTCGTGTTTGTAGAGGATGTCTGGGCAGGTGGCGGCTCTTTTGGTCCGTCATTAGAGTATTTCGTAAGAGGTCTAGAGCTTGGAAATGCGGTGTTTACAGAGTTTCAAGGCGATCTAGGGCAACACACAACACTTGATCAGAGGGTTATCGACATGGGGGCAGGACTTGAGAGGCTTGCATGGATTACGATGGGTACGCCAACAGCGTATGACTGTTGTTTTGGCCAGATTAATCAGAGACTGTTTGAAAAAGTTGGCATTGATTCTGATGCCGAGATTCTAACAAAGTACTTTACCCAAGTTGCAAAGTCGCTCGATAGTTTTGAGGATCTAAATGATGTGAGACGTCATGCAGTAAAGACTTCTGGTATCACTGATCATCAGCTAGACGAGATCATAGTCCCGTTGGAGGGACTGTATCTTATTGCAGACCATCTCAGAACCCTGATATTTGCAATTGCAGATGGCGCCCTTCCAAGCAATGTCGGTGGGGGATACAACCTAAGAATTATGTTGCGCCGAATAAATGCAACAATCAGCAAGCTAGGCCTAAGACTAGACATTGATGAGTTAATTGACATGCATATTGACTATCTGCAAGATACCTATGCAGAACTTGATGAGAAGAGAGAGGATGTAAAAAAGATTCTAAAGATAGAGTCACAAAGATATGAGGAATCCAAGGGTCACATGAAGAAAAAGGCAGACAAGATTCGTCAAAAGGGGACACCAAGCGTTGATGAGCTAATTACACTGTACGAGTCAGACGGAATCACTCCTGAATATCTTATCGAGTTGGATGCGATTTCAGAGATACCGTCATCATTTTATTCAAGACTCGCAGACTTGCACCAGTCAGAAAAGAAAAAGG
>DAXZ01000018.1:16272-17848 GCA_002506665.1 Nitrosopumilus sp. UBA526
TTTTATCCCAGAGGCGGGGGACAGGAACCTGACCACGGCACCATTGCAGGATTCAGAGTCATTGATGTGGACAAACATGCAGACATTATTGTTCACAAGTTAGCAGGCGGGGCACCCAGAGAAGGTGAGACTGTCTCATGTGTTGTAGATGCGACAAGGAGGACAAACATTACAAAGAACCATTCAAGTACCCACATTCTAAATGCATCATCAAGGGAGGTCTTGGGCTCGTGGGTCTGGCAGCATTCTGCATTCAAAGAAGATGATCATGCGAGACTAGACATCACCCACCACTCGTCACTTTCAGATTCACAGGTACGACAGATAGAAGATACTGCAAACGGCATGATAAGGGAGAATCTTCCTGTAAGCATCAAATATTTTGACAGGGGGACTGCCGAGCAAAAGTATGGGTTTAGAATCTATCAGGGGGGAGTGGTTCCGGTAAAGTCAGTTAGAATTGTATCAATAAAAGACAGAGATGTAGAGGCCTGTGGCGGGACACATGTCAAGAAGACAGGCGACATTGAGCTTGTAAAGATTACAAAGACAAAGAGGATTCAAGACGGGGTAGTCCGTCTAGAGTTTGTTTCAGGGCAGACTGCATTTGATTATCAAAGACGTCAAGCGCTAGATGCAGAAAAAAAGGCAGATGAGAACAAACAGAGAGAAGAGCTGCAGAGACGCCGGGAGGAGAACAAAGAGAGGGCAAGAAAAGAGATTCCCGTACTGTTAGCACGAGTCCTCTCAGGTGAATCATTCGAGTCTGATGGCATCACGTCTAGAGACAAGCGGTGCTTTGTTGCAAGCAAAGACCGGGGGGAATATTTTCATCTAAACTTTGGCAAAAAAGTTGCAACAAATGACGGTGCCGCATTTTGTGGAATATATCAGGCAGAAAAGACTGTCCGTGTAATGGTATATTCTGGAAGTCAGTCAGGAATTGATGCAAGTATTATTGCCAGAGAGGTTTCAGCAATACTTGGGGGGTCAGGCGGCGGGGATGCCGGATTTGCCCAAGGGGGCGGAAGAGACACATCTAAAATAGACGAGGCGATAGCCAAAGCAAGATCAATGGTGTTTGGATGAGATGAAGATACGCTGGAGTAAGATCGAGGAGAAATGGAGGGACAGATGGGCCAAAGACCGAGACTTTGAGGCAGACCCCGATGACAGGCCAAAAAAATTCATTACAGTGGCATACCCATATCCAAACTCACCTCAACACATAGGACATGGTAGAACATACACACTAGCTGATGTTCATGCCAGATTTTATAGAATGCAGGGATTCAATGTTTTGTTTCCAATGGCATTTCACTATACTGGAACACCAATACTTGCAATGGCCGAGAGGGTAAAGGCAGGAGACCCAGAGTTGATCAGTAATTTAAAAGAAATGTTCAAAGTCCCCCAAGAGACAATCAAGACGTTTGTAGAACCAGTAAAGATTGCAGACTATTTCCATGAAGAGATAAAAACTGGGATGATAGAGATGGGATATTCCATAGACTGGAGACGAGAGTTTACAACAATTGATCCGGCGTATGCCAGGTTTATCCAGTGGCAGATAAAG
>DAXZ01000016.1:0-8604 GCA_002506665.1 Nitrosopumilus sp. UBA526
CAAAAAGAGTCAGAACTGCAAACCATACTAATGACTTATGCAATGGAGCAGGGAATGTTTGATACTGGATACAAATTTACACTAAACCCATTAATTATTGCCGGTGGCCCCCACGGCGCACTTCCACATGCTCAGGTAACTGACAGGAAATTTAAAAACGGTGATCTTGTGGTAACTGACATTACTTTGAGATACAAGGGATATGTCTCTGATGCAACTAGGACATTTGCTATTGGCAAGATCTCAGGGCAGGCAAGCGAGGCATATGAGATTGTCAAAGAGTCTCAGAGTCTTGGTCTAAAGTCAGTCAAACCAAACGTTGCTTGCAAAGACGTGGACTCGGCATGTAGAAGATACATAAAAGACAGAGACTATGCCAAGTACTTTGTCCATTCTACAGGCCATGGGATAGGACTAGAAGTACATGAACTGCCGACCATATCTCACAAGAGTGACACAAAACTACAAAAAAACATGGCAATCACTGTGGAACCGGGAATCTATATCCAAAACAAGTTTGGAATCAGAATAGAGGACTCGCTGATTGTCAAAGACCGACCAGTCATAATGCACAAGTTTACCAAAGACCTGATTACAGTCTAGTCATAATAGTTGACTAGATCAATTATGTGTCCTGACTCGGAATTATTTGAGACGATCTCATCTGTGTCTACATTGACATTCCAGTCATAACTCATCTCCCCCTTGTGTGACTTGAAAAACAACTCAATCTTGTACTCTTTTGAACCTGCCTCAGTTACTACCAAATCAACTGTAGTCTTTTTGTGATCAAAGATCTTTTCATTTGGATACTCTTCGCTTATCCTGTTCTCTAATGCCTCCATGACTGTCAGTCCAGAATCGTTTGGACCATCATACTCTGTCAAGATATCAACTACCTGCTGGTCTTGTGCAGACAGTTCAGGAAGACTCGTCTCTAGAGTTGCCTTTGTTAGTTCTGGAACTACAAATATTATCAATATCCCAACCAAGGCAAGATAGATAGGCGCCCTCTTTTTGAGAAATGACTTGAAATCATTCTTTTCTGGTTTGTCGTCTCGCTTGGAACTGCCCATCTCTCTCTCCCCCCTAGTTTTTTGCACTTAGAATTAAAACTTGCCAAGGAAACAAAATATTTCCATCCTTGCCTGTATACGGTATAGTCTTTTCTCTTATCGTCTGTATCAACTCTCTTCTCACTGAGAGACTCAGCCCGTCTATCTTTGCCCGTAGGGGCTTTGCAATGTATCTTAGATATCCCCTCCAATAGTCCTCAAATTTTCCAGGACTGTGATGAAAGACAAACTCTTTGACTGTAACACTTGAGAATCCTGCCTTGCTTACCTGTGATTTCAGTGCAGCCTTGGTGCCGAATCTGTCAAAATCTGGAGAATCTGCAGGGCCATAGTCTGAGATATACTCTACAACAACGTCTCCAATACTGCTAACATATGGAATCTTGGCTCTTTTTCCATGAACTGAAATTCCAATCTTGCCTGATCTCTTCAGGCTTGACCTCATGTTCTTCAGAGCCCTGTGGGCATCCTGAAAGTAAAAGAGAGCATACTGGCAGGTGACTATGTCAAATTTTTTTGCAAAGAAAAACTTTTCAGCATCTATATTTACAAACTCGATACCTGTTCTCTTTTTTGCTATCTTGATTGCAGTACGTGAGGTGTCAACTCCTATAACATGACCTGAATTCCCGACCTTTTTTTGAATCTCATCTATAACTATCCCGGTACCACACGCAACATCCAAGACAGTATCGCCCCGTGTGATGCCTACCTGCTCTACTAGTTTTTTTGCGCTCCTAAACGGCCCTGTGTTTGACTCGGACCACTTTTTATGATATCTCGGGGCAACCTCGTCCCAGACCTCTATGTTGTGCTGCTTGTAGTCTGAATTCATGTATGTGTGTTCTATATGTTGTGTCTATTTTATGTAATACCTTTGTGTGTCTAACACCTAGTCTCAATCTGTCTTTTGATGAGTCTGGCAATCTTTTCTTTATCCATCCATCTAGATACTGTACTCTTCTCTGAATCTACAATTATGACCTGGTTCTTTTGGGGATTTCTCTTGTATCTAGCAGAGCCAACATCATTTGCTACGATCATGTCTGCAGATGACTCTCTTAGCTTTTTTTCAGCAGACCTTATCAGCTGAGCCCTTGTCATACCGGCCTCTGCCTTGAAGCCTACTAGAAACAGATCCCTCTGATACCCCCTTATCTCATCTATTATCTTGGGCGCTCTCTTGAGCCTAATGCTGATACTCTGCTCTGAACTCTTTATCTTGTTTCTGCTCTTTGTGGGAACATAGTCTGCAACGGCTGCTGCCATGATGACAACATCAAACTTTTTCTTTAGCTCTGCTCTTACTGCATGGTGCATCTCTTTGCTTGATGTGACATTGATCACTTTGGCGCCCCTTGGTGGTTTTTCAACTCCCGGTCCGTACACAAGGGTTACTTTGGCTCCTGCAGAAATAAATTCTGATGCCAGCCTGACTCCTGTCTCCCCAGAACTCTGATTTGTAATGACTCGTACGGGGTCTATGTGCTCTATGGTAGGACCTGCCGTTATCAATATCTTCTTGTCTCTTAGTTTGGATGATAGTCCAAACTTTCTTAACACATTCTCCAAGACATCTTCAGGCTCTGGTGACTTTGCCTTGTCCTCAACAATTCTAGGGGACATAAACTCTATCTTGTTTCTCAGGAATTTTATATTTTTTCTAACTGCTAAATTCTCATACATTGATGCATGCATGGCAAGGCACATAAGAATAGGAATCTTTGATCCAAACCCGACAGTCAGTACAGTAGATACCGGTGTGTCATCAATGCCGTTAGCTAGTTTTCCCAGCGTATTTGCAGTGGCAGGATATACTATTATTAGATCTGATCTGCCATAGTCTGCTAGTCTGATATGCTCAAGCTCCCCTGTCAGTCTTGTAATCACCTTGTTTCCAGTAGCCCACTTGAAATATTCTGGCCGTATCAGTCTTGTAACTGCGTTACTTGTAACACATCTCACATCTGCACCATGTCTCATAAGCAGTCTTGCAAGCTCGACTGCCTTGTATGCTGCAACACTGCCTGCCACACAAAGCACCACTCTCTTCCCGGACAGTTCTGTCCCGTGCGAGCTTACAATATCCAAGGATGGATGATCTCTAACTGCCAATCTGTTCACGCAGCTCTTCTAGTTCGTCTTTATTCATGGAAAAAGAGTTCTCTCCTGCAGGAAATGCCCCCGACTCGATATCTTTTTTATAATCTTGAAGAGACTTTGTGATATCATCAGACAAATTCATGTATCTCTTTGCAAACTTTGGCCTGATCTTCTCATACATGCCTAGCAGGTCCTGAATCACTAGTACCTGTCCATCACAGTCTGCTCCAGAACCAATCCCTATCGTGGGAACACTGACTGTCTCAGAAATTATCTGGGCCACCTCACGGCTTGTCATCTCTAACACTATGCTAAAGACTCCCGCATCCTCAAGACTCTTTGCATCCTCGATTAATTTTATAGCAGACTCTTTTGTCCTTCCCTGTACCTTGTACCCTTCTGAGAGCATCGTGGTCTGAGGCTGTAGTCCTATGTGACCCATTACAGGAATCCCGACATCAACTATTGCCCTGACTGTCTTGGCCATCGCCACGCCTCCCTCAAGCTTTACTGCATCTGCGCCTGCCTTGATGAGCCTGCCGGAATTCCTTAGGGCATCCTCAACACTTGCCTGGTATGACATGAATGGCATGTCTGATACAAGCAAAGCATCTCTTCGTGCTCTGCTGACTGCCTGGGTAAACATGCACATCTGATCCATTGTTACAGAAACGGTATTGTCATAGCCCAGCATTACCATTCCGGCACTATCACCTACTAGCATCACATCAATTCCTGCCCTGTCACACAGTGATGCTAGTGTATAGTCATAGCTTGTTACTACTGAGATCTTTTTCTCTCTCTTCATCTTTACTATGTCTTGAACTGTCTTATGCAATTTTTGCTCTCCTGCTCAGGTTCTCTCTGATCTGAACTATGCTCTGTCCTAAATTCTCCTTGTTATCAAAATTGTTAATAATTTTTTGAAGGTTCTCTGTACTCTCACCTCTGAGTTTTTTTGACTCGCGTGTCAACAGATCAACTGCCCTTGTTATGTTATCTACAATTGTAATGTCTGCAGTCTGTGAGGTTCGTGAAAGGGGATTTAGATCAAAGGCGATGACTTTCTTTCCTGCATCTCGGAGTGCTCGGGTTCTATCCCCGTCCTCCAGTGGTACCACTATGACATCTGCTACAAATATTCCATCTCTGTCTACTGTCCCTCTAGCAGAATCAATTCCAGGCAATCTTCTCTGTGATGCCGCCTTGGATCCCAAGACCTCGCCGGCGCCATCTCTTCTCAGAGTCTTGATTATTGCCCGTCTTCTCTTCTCGTCTGCATAAAACAGGTTTACCTCGAGTCTTGCATTGATCTGCTTTGCGAGTCGTATTATCTGTCTAGGACACAGTGCTGCGACATTGCCGTTTATGGAGATTACAGGCATGTCTGCTACTAACAACTGTGCGGCCGCCGCCCTTATCGCGTCAGCTGCTGCCTTGCCTGTCTCTTCTCCTAAAAGATAGTCAAAGGCCTCTCCCCTGCCTTGGGCCAAAAGACCCTCCTTTGCTACCAACCCACAATCAAACCCATCAACTAGCCTCTTGCGGATAAGCAATGACTTGGCTCTCGGATGGGACTTTGGAATTAAAGACATCTCTTCTCTCTCTAGTTGTTTAGAACCCTTGCTCCGTCATCATCTAGCTCTGATCTGATTATAATCCCATCAGGATATCTCTGCAAGATTTCCAGAACCTTGGACTCTTTTGTACGTGGAACCATTGAAAAGACTGTCTCACCAAAGAGCGCAATCCCACACTTTATGTTATTTCTAGAGAGCTCCTCTACTAGTCCCTGCATTCTCGGAGTCATGACATCTACATATCTTGCAAACTCTAATGACATGTCCTGAAAATGTCCATAGTCTCTTGATTCCAACAGCTTGCTTACCATCTCTCCACCCAGTCCATTGATCTGAGACAACCGTTCATTGATGAATTTGTTTGTAGATATTGGTGCAAAACAGATCATGACAACAGAGATCTCCTCAGTTGTTATCTTCTCTACACGACCAATCCCGGGGGCACCAGGTCTTATGCGAATCTCAAATCCACCATGATACGATGCTAGGACATCACCAAGCCCTGTCTTACAACTGACTTCGGCATTGTGTGCAATCTTGCCAATCACCGACTTTTCTAGTTTGGTCTGAAGAGCTTGATCTAATGCATATGACAGTGACAAGGCAACTGCACTACTAGACCCTAGACCATAACCTACCGGAACTGATATGCTGTGTTCTATTACAAAATACATTGCTGCAAACTCTCCAAGTTTTAAAAATTCGTTTAACACATATTCTGAGACATCAGTCTTGTCTGACTTGTATCCGTCTGTTGTAATCTCAAAGTTTGATTCTTGTTTATTTCTTTTCTGAATCTTTACACTTGTGGTGACTCCGTGTTTTATCGAAAAGCCCGCCCCCATGGATCCCAGGCTCTCCAATCCATTCTTGCCATCCTCTAGATATGCCTTGAAGAATCCCGTGATATGTGCAGGACAGAATGCTGTTGCCTCCATTGATCTGAGTTTAAATTCTACACAAAATATAAGAATATGGGTTAAATTACTTAAATCAGTATAAATTGGCTAAATTCATTAGACGCCTGCAGAGGATAGGAAGTAGCATACTAGTAACACTGCCAAAGGAGTGGGTTGATGCAAATAATCTAGATAAAGGCAGTCAGGTAGAACTAGAGACAGGTCAGGACAGTGTCTCCATCTCTGCAAACAAAGAGACTCGGGCAACAAAGGAACTTGTCATCTCATATCCCCTGCCCAAAGAAGAAAACATTGTAGCCGACATTACTGGCGCATATCTCTTGGGATATGATATTCTAGAGATCACCTCACGATCAATAATTCCTGCCAAGGACAGAGAAGAGATTCGTAACTCGATGAGGCGTCTAGTCGGGATGGAGATAATTGAAGAGACTGCATCTCACATCAACATGCAGTTTCTCTTGGATGCAACTACTCTCAATCCTGCAAAGATTCTCAAGCGAATGAGTTCCATTGCGCTCGGAATGTATGATGATGTCCTAACCGGACTTGGATCAGATGACAAATCCAACCTGCAGACCCTCTCAAAGCGCGATGTCGAGGTAAACAGACAATACTTTTTGCTTGTCCGCCTGATTCGTAGTACACTAGTTGACACAAGACTTGCCAATGCCTTTAACCTAGAGAACATTGATGTGCTTGACTATAGGGTTGCAGCAAGTGTTCTTGAAAATGCCGGTGACTCTATAGTCGAGCTCTCAGACTTTATCTTCAACTCGTCTCTATCAAAAGAGTATTCTACAAAGATATATGATGTAGCAAAGGACTTTAACAGGTTTGCATCAAAGGCCATTGAGGCATTTACAAGGCCAGACAGACTTTTGGCCATTGAGGCAATCTCTATGCACAAGCAGTATGAGAAGAGACTAGGTCTGCTACGAACTGCACTAGGAAAGAAACAGATTCCTCTAGACTTTCTTGATCTAGTATACATGTTTGAAAGAATTGCACAGTCCTGGGCCGACCTTGCAGATCTTGTACAGCCCATCTATAACGAATGACTGGCAGCATATGCTAGTACTGCACATATTGTTTTAGAGTCTTGAATCTCTCCGGCCCTTATCATCGATAGAACTTTGTTGGGACTCAGCTTTACTACAGACAGGATCTCATCCTCATCTAGTTTCAGGTCAGATACTTTTTTAGAACCCGAGGCCACAAAGCAGTGGATTACCTCCGTGTTATATCCAATTGACGGGTAATATGTGATAAGAGGCGTCATCTTTTTTGCACGGTACCCTGTCTCCTCTTCTAGCTCTCTGAATGCACATCTTAGCGGCTCTTCTTTCTTCTCTAATGTCCCTGCAGGAATCTCCAAGACATACCCGTGTGGAAACCGGTGCTGTCTGACTAAAATAATACGCTTTTTTTCATCAAAGGCAAGAACAGCTGCTGCTCCTCGGTGCTTGATGACCTCACGTCTGACCTTTCTTCCTTCCACCTTTACGTCATAAACACTGAGACTCAGTACTCGGCCTTCATAGATCTTTGTCTCCATTATATCATAGAAAAAACGGTTCTTATTTAATCGGTCTGATATGTCAGATGTAGTCTTGATGATTTTGTAAAACTAGCTATGGCTCGCTCTACCCATCTGGTATAAAACAAGATCTCTTTTGGAATAAACAAGTCAGCTGATCTTATGTTCTTGACACTTCTGACCTTTTGTGTCAGCTCGTCCATCTTGAAGATATTATCACTGTACATAAACAAAACAATCTGGTTTTTTGCTATGAATGGAATCTGCATGTATGACTCTGAGAACATACCATCTAGCCTCTCTAGTGTCTCCCTTAGATCCCCGTCTATCCATACAAGTACTGCATGAGGAATAAAGTCCTTGATCTTTACTGGATCATAAACTAGTGTGAACTGGATTCCGTCATTCTCATGTAACTTTTCTATGCATCTAGCTATTGTCTTTGTTGACATTCCTGTATCTCTTGCAATCTGTTCAATCCTCTGTCTTGGATCTTTGATCAACTCTCTTAGGATCTCCAAGTCTGTCTTTGTAAGATTAGAACTAAATCCCGGATTCTCTGCCTCAAATATGGACAAAATCCTGACCTGGCTCATCAATCTTTTTGCAAGCTCGATCTTTTGATCCATATTTGCTTTTATTGAAATTCCGCAGACCGTAACCCCTCCAACACACGGAACCACAAAGTATGGCTCACCTACAAGACTTGACTGCTTTAAGATCTCTGAGACATTCTCGCCAGACACAACAAGGTACAGCACTCCATATCCTAATACCGGGGGCTCGACCTTGACAAAGAACTCTTTGATTATTCCTCCCTCTTGCATCTTTCTGATTCTAGCCCTGACTGCACCGCCAGAAACTCCTAACCTCATACCCATCTGTCTGTCTGACTCTCGGCAATTGTCTAGTAATCTGTTCAAGATCTTCATATCTAAATTGTCCAATATATCACCTATCTGACTTCATACCATATAGAAATAACTAATCTAATATAAGATTGTCTAGATTACTAGTATTATACATCATATACATTAAATATTAGACTATTTTATCTATCTCGTGGAATATAGGCTGAGACTTGCAAAGAGGATGCTGTTCAATAAGAAAGGTAGTCTGATCGGCGCCGTCTTGGCAGTTACCATTGGAATCTTGGTTATTCATGTTAACTTTGTAATCTTTCAGGGACTCTTTGATGCCATTGTCAGGGACATAAGTGACTATACAACTGGCGATATCATCATAACTGACGAGTATGCCTATATCGACAAGCCAGACAGATCCCTTATCCGCTGGTTTGAGCGAATCCCGTATGTAGAGGCCGTGACGCCCCGGCTTTTGTCGAGCGCAGAGATGAATATGACCAAAAACGGAAGACTTGTAGA
>DAXZ01000016.1:8665-9931 GCA_002506665.1 Nitrosopumilus sp. UBA526
TCTATCGTGTTGGGATCCAACATAGCACGAGATCTTGGAGGGGCTCAGGTAGGTGACAGTGTCAAGGTTCTTGTAGTTGACAGATGGGGACAAGATCAGATCAAAAGGTTCTCTGTTGTCGGAATTGCAAACTCGCCTGGAGGACAGGGATTTGATTATTCTGGTGTCATACACATTGATACCTTGCGTGATATGATGAGCAGGCCGGGGGACTCTAGCTCATTTATGGTAAAACTCTATGATCATTCCAAGGCACCAGAAGTCAAGGAATTCTTTCTGCGATCATTTCCAAACGATGATTTTATTGCCGAAACCACAGAAGAGGCCTCAGAAGAACAGCTTGAGGGATTTAGATCCGGAATAGCAATGATCAATCTGATAGGCTATTTCGGAATGATGTCATCTGCATTTGCCATTGTGACAATTCAGATGATGCTGGTAAACGGAAAAACAAGGGAGATAGGTGTTATGAGATCAATCGGGGCCCGACGAAAAGACATCCTGATAATCTTTCTCTTGCAGGGAATGATAATCGGGGCAATCGGAGCAGGTGTGGGAACAGCTGTAGGACTTGGCTATACCGTATATGCAAAGGAGACCAAGATGTCATTTAATGACAGCCTGCCACTAGAGGTCACATACAACTGGGAGAAGATCATACAGACTGCCCTGACCTCGTTTGTTTTGGCAATAATTGCGTCTATATATCCATCGTATAGGGCCACAAAACTGCTACCTGTAGAGGCGATGCGGACTGTCTAATGTACTTGAGATTGCCAATCTTACAAAGACCTACGGCGAGGCAGATAACAAGGTAAAGGCACTCGATGATATCTCCTTTACAATCCAAAAGGGAGAGTTTGTACTGATCGTTGGAAGTTCGGGATCTGGTAAATCTACACTGCTTAACATGATAGGACTGCTAGACCGTCCGACTGGTGGAAAAATACTCATTGATGGAACAGACACCAACACTCTTGATGATAACCGGATCTCATCATTTAGAAACGACAAGCTTGGATTCATCTTTCAGTTCTCAAATCTACTGACAGACCTCTCGGTACTAGAGAACATACTGCTACCACTACAGATTGCCGGCAAGAACAATGGTATTAGAGAAGACGCCGATGCCCTACTAAAGGCAGTAGGACTCCAAGACCAGACACACAAGCGTGCAAACAAGATATCAGGAGGACAAGCTCAAAGAGTGGCAATTGCACGAGGCTTGATAAATAAACCATCAATTGTACTTGCAGACGAGCCTAC
>DAXZ01000016.1:10036-11036 GCA_002506665.1 Nitrosopumilus sp. UBA526
GCTTTTGAGGATGATCTGATGGAGGTTGTGAGATGATCAACTCTAATATTTTCCTGTCACTGTTTGTGATAGGACTGGCATCTCTTGCATCTGCTTCTGCACAGACCGAAGGATATAGTCGATATCCATTTGATAGTAACTTTGGCGATGTCAAGTTTCTAGATGCATACTTTGGTACGTCAGATAAAAAGATCGAAGTCGAGGCAGGCGACAGAAATGTTCCATTTACAGTGGTGTTGGCAAATGTGGGTAATCAAGACATTACGGGAATACGGGGGCAGCTGTCGTTGCCACTTGGGTTTTCGGCATCTGACGGCCCCGGCTCTATTATTCATGCAGACAATGACTCTAACTCACTTGCAGGAGGGGTCTTTGATCTTACGTTCTTTGTAAATATCGACAAGAACGTACAGATTCAACAGTATTCTGGAACCTTAAAGATAGATTATTCCAGACTGAGAGAGTCCGGTATTCGGACGGCATTTGAGGACTTTGAGTTTAAGGTAACGGGGGACAGTGTGATTAATGTCAAAGCCATGGAGCCGTTTCTCACGTCCTTGCAGTCAAACAATGTTATCATAGAGATTGCAAATGACGGGACAGCCCCCCTCTCTGGAGTGGATATTACTGCAACAAACACACAGACAGAACTTGCATCCACATCATCTTCGACTACCAACATTGAAAATGTTGTAATCTCAGAGTCAAGCTGGGATGTTGGAAACATTGATGCAAAGTCTGCAACATATATCACCACAACAGTATATGTCCCTGAATCACTCAAAGGCGACACCTTGAGAATTCCCTTATCTCTCTCCTACTATAACGCACATGGGGATTTGCATCATGTCTCAAAGATCGTTGATTTCTATGTCAAGGGACTAATTGATCTGACGATATTTAATGTAGATGTAATCGAACTGTCTGGCACACAGATGATAATTGGTGAGATAATCAACGAGGGAAACGAGGACGGACTGTTTGGATTTGTATCTATAGC
>DAXZ01000030.1:0-5120 GCA_002506665.1 Nitrosopumilus sp. UBA526
ACGTAGAACTCTTTGATCTATTGATATAAAAGTAGGTTCCTAAGCATAGATGTATTGTCAAAGTATCAATCTCCAAAGGCTAATGTAAACACGAATCTAGCTAAAGGGGTTCTGATTGGGATTATCGTTCTTATCATACTAGGTGTGGCAGTATTCTCATCAGTAAAGATTGTAGAGTCAGGTAACAGGGGCGTACTACTTCACTGGAGTGCCGTCGATCTATCTATTCCTCCCCTTGATGAGGGCTTACATTTCGTGGTTCCTTTCCAAGATGAGGTGATAGGCATCGAAGTTCGTACTCTGAAATATGATAAAGCGACTAGGAGTGCATCAAAAGATCTTCAAACAGTACAGACTACAGTAACTGTCAACTATCATCCAGACAAAGAACAAGTGCATAGGCTATTTAAAAATCTGGGCTTGGATTATGAAAATAGAGTTATCCAGCCAGCAATTGAGGAGACAGTAAAACAGGTAACTGCAAACTATAATGCCGAAGAACTGATCACAAAGAGGCCACTAGTAAAAAATGACATTGAATCATTAATTAAAGAGAGACTAACTAATTTTGATGTTGTAACCGAAGTAGTCTCGATTACGGATTTTGAATTTTCACCATTATTTGCAAAGGCAATCGAGTCCAAAGTAGAAGCCGAACAAAATGCTCTAAAGGCAGAAAATGATCTGAGAAGAATAGAAGTAGAGGCCAGACAAAGAGAGGCAAACGCCATAGGTCTAGCCAATGCAAACATTGCAGAAGCAACAGGTGAAGCTGAGGCAATTTCCATTATCAACTCGGCACTGGCTGAAAATCCAAATTATCTAGAATGGTTAAAGACCCAAGCATGGGATGGCAAACTGCCTCTAGTTGTGGGTGATGGTGGAACACCATTCATTCAAATTCCAACAAGCCCGTAAACTCAGTCTTTGTCTTTTAGGCTCTCTCTGAGTGTGTCATACATTGCAAGAAATTGATCCGGCTCATTTTGCCTATAGTTCTTTTCTAGGTTCTGGATCTCTTGATGTGAGATCTGCTCACCCTTGGCCTCATAGTATTCCTTGATTATTTGCGAAGGGGTTTTTTTGATGTTATATTTTTGCAGTGAATTATTTACAGATCTTTTACAGCGTAAATCATAAATCAAAAACCGATAAATGAGATATCCTGACAGTCCAATAATTGCAACAATGAGTAATGGAATTATGATGATTGCCGCCATGATGTATGGTAGAATGTTTTGATATTTGATTGTTCTTGTATGGCGATACACAAAGCAGACCCGCAAGTTAGACCCTGCTTGTCATATGGGCGAAATTTCTATCTCTTTGCGATTATCAGATCTACACTATCGTTTAACGTAGCACGGTGGGGGTTCATCTTTAAACTCTGAGGGGGGTGTGAGGACTGCCTGGGGTTTTTGTTTTATTTATAATTTTAAATCCAAGATTCTCTAGTCTTACTCGTAAGGTTATCTCATCAAGAGGTCTTTTTACAGAGTTGATGCCCCTGCCAAAATCACAAGGATCACCTGTTATGAGACGGCCGTCTGTGATCTGCCTTGATGTGTGATCTAAAAATTCTGTTGGTTCTAACCACCTCTAAACCATTTAGGGCTAGGACTAGATCAAATCTCAACCTTCCAAATACTGTCAAGCCCGAATCAGCTACAACATAATCCGGGTTATCTCTACATGACTTTTTTTTTGCACACTGTAATGCCGCAAACAGTCTATCCACACCAAATACCATCATGTGTGTCTTGGCCAAATAGGATGAAATAATTCCAATAAAATATCGTACTCTATAAAACTAGGCCGGATTCCTTGATTGAATGTAGATTTTTTCATAGCTGAGAATAGAATTTCGAGCCCTTACTGTTTTGATATATGACCGCCCATCGTTTCTCTAGTGTAACTCTGTCATCCCGGCGCTGTCTTGTCTGACAGGGCATATTCCAAATGTCTTTTTAGATTTTGATTCCAGACTAATCCATAAAGCATGCCCGCCTAATTTCTTGCGAGATCCAAGATACACAGATAGTTCATTCCACAGGATTGGGATTTTTTCAATGATTGGAAATCCTTTGTTAGATTTTTTGCACTCTACAAATTCCCTCCACAACCTCCTTGTCACTTTTGAATGCAACTAGTTCCAATCTCGAATCCCAATTAACACATCTTCAAAATTCAAGACCAGATTCTAGCATCTGAGGACAAATCTGTATTTTTAAAATTAATGCTTATCACCAAAATTCCCACCACTGTCTTGACACAGTAGTTGCATGGTCTGATATTTGGTGTGTGCCGGGGGCGAGTTTCGAACTCGCGACCTCCAGATTATGAGTATTGCCTTAGTTGGAGAACCGTCAGAGTTTACCAATTTAACTGGCACTCTAACCAGGCTGAGCTACCCCGGCATGATATATGGCTGAAAATCTGAGAAATTAAATCATTCTACATTGTTACGCTGACCCTTGTCTTGCACTGTACTATACATCCCTGTTTTTGGGCTCACCCTTGGGAAATCGCCATATTGGAATAGGTGTTTGTATACGATGACAACAAAAAACGCGGCCCCCTAGAACCTACACGTCTAAACCGGTATTCCTAGTTCTTTATGTCCTTCCACCGGGTCTCTTCGTTTTTGACCCAAAGGAATTTCTTTTGTAATGCAGATGTATACAATTTTTCCCATTCGGCTCCGACCTCATCTGTCCATGCTTTAAAGACCCTAGGGTCGATATAGTTTCTCAGCGATGTTCCAATGTTATAGTCTCTGGTTTTCTCAGACAGGTCTATTTGCAACTCTAGTCTTTCTATTCTTTCACTGTGTCTTTGTTTTTGTTTTATAATCCGCTCATTTAGCTGTCTAATTCTTTTGGCTTTGTTCTTTTTTTGAATGTCTGTTTTAGGTTCCCGCAACTCTACTTTTTTGAGGGCTTGTTTCGTCTTTGTCCCGGCACGTTCTTTTCTTATCCTTTCCAAGGTATCCCGCTTTTTTTGCAATGACTGCTCAAATGTTTTGGGAATAGTTCTCTTGTGATTACACATCATGGCAGCCTCCAGGTTTGCTCGTTTTGCATGGTACAGTTTTTCTGCCGCTGTCTTTTTTCGCACATTATCATGTTTTATCAGATAGTCCTTGACGACATTTGTAGCAAGATATGTTCTAAACACCTTGGCTGTAAGGCCCTTTACAATACTCGAATAATATGCATTGACATGTCTTGATGAAATCTTGTCAAATATCTCCTCTGTTGGTTTCTTTTTTTCTACTATCACTTTGAGGTTTTTATAGAATTGTCTATCATGGCCCTCAACTACTAGTGTCTCCTGCCATCGGACACTGTCCTTTCCTAGAAAATCAAACTTTATGGTGTCAGACGCAATCGTGATGTGCTCCTTTCTCAGCGTCGTAGCACCTACGGTGTCTGCCTCTTCTGAATCCTTCTCATCCCCCACCCTCATTGCAGTTCTGTAAATCAGATAACAGACAGTGGATATCCTTCTCTTGTCCTTTTCTCTACTCTTCATATCTCTGATAATTCTGTCCTTGATCTGGCCAATTCCGTTTGCAAGCTTTATGGCCTTTTCATATTTCTCCTTGTCTCTGTCTTGTTTTAGCCCCGCCGTGTCTGCAAGCCAGATGTATTTTCTCTTGTCTGTCAAAAAATCAATCCAGCTAGCCAACCACATTGAATCTCTCTCATGAACTATCTTCTTCCATCTTCCTTCGGGCTTTTTAGCATCCCTTCCAAGGTTTAGTGTGACATCACTCTGAGTGACACGTGTCTTCCATCTTCCCCTAAGCGGATGCTCTCCTCTCCCGATAAATATTCCTGGGGGTTCTGCCATATAATTTCCAACTTCGACTTCTTTGCCATCTATGATGGCAATTCCAAACTCTTTTTTTAGATTCTCACGTATTGTCTTTCTTTTTGTAGCACGAGCCTTTCTCTCCTCCTTGGACATCATCTCTTTTTGAGATTTCTCCATGTCTACTATCTTGTAGGCATCTGAAAAATCAATATCACCATATGATATTTTTGAACCCATTGCTTTGGCAAAATCTTTTGCAAAGTTTTTCTGAAAGACCCCGTCTTGTACATACGGGGTATCTTTCTTTTTTGCCCACTGGTATATCATCTCCTCCTGGTCTGTGTTGAGATCTACAACACTGCCGTTGATCTTTATCTTTATTCCCTGTGCCTTGTATGCAGGAGGAAACAGGATCCCGTTATGTTGTAGTTTTTTCCATTTCATTTAATCTCAAAATTGCGGACTTTGATGAAAACCTGACATATCCCTATTTGAATCCTTTTTACTAGATTGCACACCAAATATGCCCAAAGACAATATCAGGCACACACCTAGACCCCAAAATGACAAATCCTTTGGGCATATCATCATATGGGGAACAGCTCCTTGCTCATATATCTCTCAAACTCAATGTCAGTCTTTGTCTTTTTAGCCTCCATAAACATGGCAGCATCTGTTCCTACCACATATCGTGGCTGCATCTCATCGTCATGGATTGCCTTCATGACCACGTCTGCAACCTGAGACGGCGGGGTTCCCATGTCCACCATCATCTTTAGACCTGCTAAAATATTCTCAGTTAGTGTCTTGTATTTCTGGTCAGTCTTTGATTCTGGAACCCTCATTGAATTAAAAAAATTTGTCTTGATTACTCCGGGCTCAATCACCGTAGTCTTTATCTCAAACTGACCAAGCTCATATCTGAGACATTCACAAAGTCCTTCCAATGCAAACTTTGAACTGATATAAGCTGGGGAACAGGGCAATCCCATTCTGCCTACAACTGAACTTATGTTGATGATCTTTCCTGAACCCTGTCTTCTCATAATGGGTGCAACTTCTTGGATTATTCTTACGACACTGAAAAAATTTGTCTCAAACTGCCGTCTAAAGTCATCTACTGATACATCCTCCGTACATCCAAACTGGCCATACCCTGCATTATTGACTAGGACATCTAATCTCTTGCCATCAGTTAGAACTCTTTTGACTGCAGATACAATTGACTCTTCCTTGTCCACATCAAGCTCTATTGTGTTGATTGCAAGATTCTCTTTTTTTGCCGCATGTTCCAATTCAGC
>DAXZ01000030.1:5177-8712 GCA_002506665.1 Nitrosopumilus sp. UBA526
CAGTCTCTAGTCCAATTCCTGACGAGCTGCCTGTCACAAGGGCTACTTTGTCCATTGATGATTCTAGATTCTTGCAGTATTTATCCCATTTTGCCTAGACTAGGGGTATGTCGTCTATGGCAGGAGATATGATCTCTGTCTCCTCGCCAGAGTCAATTCTCTTTAGAATCTCCAATGCCGAGTATTTGTGAAGATATTCATTGTTGTTTCCACACCTGTATGAGAACGTACATCTAGGACAGCCTGCCGTGTTCTTGCATGGGCATTCTTGTATTATGGACAGGCTACGCCCTAGGGCTTTTTCAAACCTGTCATAGAGTGCCCTGCTTGCCCCGCTTCCACCAATTGCCCCGTCATAGATGAAGATAAGCCCAGAGGTGCCAAGTGATATGCCTCCTAGATCCTGTGATGCTCCTCCCGTGATCATGTTGCTTCCCTCAATTACGACATGTTCTGTTGCATGATATCCACTAGCTTCTACATACTGTTTTTCCTCAGACTCTGAAATTATCTCAAGAGGCCTAGGTGCATGAAACACTATGCCTTTTGTTACAAAATCATACAATAACGGGGTGTCAAGAAATATCTTTTCTCCCTGTGAGAACTCTTGACCTAGCTCTGCGTTTACATATCCTAGCACCTTCTTTTCAATGTGTAACTTGCAAAATGCAACCTGAATGCCCTTTGCATTCCTCTTCTCAAATACCGTCTCTATCGTGGGCCATTCCTCTGTCAATGATCTTGTATAGTACGGATAATCTCTTGGAACTCTTTTTATCACTGCATACTTTTTTTCAGGATAATCAAACTCTGTTACCTTGTAGCGACTTCCTGCCAGAAAATAGATTGCATCTTTGTGCAGCTCCTCTAGTGCAATTGGTAATATCCTATCTCCTGCCTTTCTTGCATCTAAAAAAATATCCACTGATTCTCCAATACCTCTGATGCTGTACTCGCTTAGCATGGTTTTGATCTTGTCCAGATTTGGGATGATTCTGCTCTTTGATTCTCTGAGATTTCCTTGGCGTATGTGCTCTTTGATTACTTGGTGGTGTTCTTGCAGCTCGTGCTTTGATATTGATTTATCGCACGCCATTGCCAATACCTGAAACTCTTCTACAAACGGATTTTTAGGATCGATGTATGTCTTTTCTGTATCCTCAAAATAATCATCAGGATGGTTCTTGTAATACTGCGAAATAGGGTCGTTTCCTAACGCCAAAAAGGCGTATCCTCTCTGACCTTTCCTTGCAGCCCTGCCGATTCTCTGAATCAGTCTGTTTACCGGAATCGTTGATGATACAACACAATCCACATTGCCTACGTCTATGCCTAATTCAAGCGTGGGTGTGCATGAGATTGCCTGCAGTCGGTTCTCTTTGAATCTCTTCTCTACTGCTCGTCTATAGCCTGCCATTAATCCCGCCCTGTGAACCATGATGTCTATTTTTTGTTTTTTTGCCTGCATTGCTAGCAACTCTGAGTTCCTATGCGAGTTGTTAAAGACCATCGTCTTGTGGTTGCTCTTTGTCAGTTTCTTTGTCAACTCTATCATTAGAGCTCTTTGAGTGTGTAGTGACGGGAACAGCATTGCAAATTCTGTCTGGCCTCTTCTGCCTGACCCTTGAATCTTTAGCATTTTTTCTCCAAATAACTGCTGACAAAACTCTTTTGCATCATCAAGCGTGGCCGACGCGGCCACAAACTGCACTCTGTTGGCACAAATTCTCTTGAGTCTTTTTATTATGTAATGGACATTTGTTCCAAAGATTCCAGAGTAAACATGGGCCTCATCTGTCACAAGAATTCTAGTGGTTCGTAGCAGTGATGAGAATCCTGTCTTATGCCACATGTGATAGTGTAATACGTCAAAATTTGTAATCAGGATGTGGGGCGGATTTCTGATAATCTCTCTTCGCTCTCCTGGTTCTGTATCCCCATCAAACACTCTTACTCTGATGCCCATCTTTTCTGCAAACTCTAGGATCTTTGGATACTGGTCACGTGATAGTGCCTTGGTTGGATATACAAAAATTGCAAAGACACTGCCATCCGTGATATCTTTTTTAATCCTTTGAATTACTGGTATCAAAAACGCCTCTGTCTTTCCAGAAGCTGTGGGCGCCTCAATTACCACATTCTCACCTGCTGAGATCTCACCGATGGCCTCCTCTTGGAACCTGTAAAGCTCTTTGATTCCCAATTTCATGAGGTGTTTCGTTATTGCAGCATCTAGGCCTAGGTCTTTTACTTTGCACCCCATCGCAGGCTCGGGATTGCTTAGAATCTTGTACTGTGCTACATAGTCCTTTTTTGAATAGAGTATCTGTCTTGTAATGCTGTCTATCTTGTTCTCCCCGATCATCTCCCTAATCTCGCTTTCCGGCCTTAGCATCCCCTCTTCTTTGAGGCCTTTGACTAGTCCGCCCTTTGTTACTAGTCCCCTGTCAAATCTTGAGAGAAACTCTAAAAATACCTCGTCAACATTCTCTGAGAACTCGACGAGATCCTCAATACCGCATTCTTTGCAAGATATATGCATCTTTTTGTTGAATGTCTTTTGAATCTCTATCTTTGACTTGCATTTGGGACATGGAAATTTCAAGGCCTGTTTGATGGGCAGTTCTTTGATGATTTATTGTTTGACAGATATCCTAATGTTTGCAAGGTCAGAGACCGCAGTTTACTTTGTTTTTACGAGTTGTGAATCTATAGCCTAAGGCCAGATGCCTCTTTGATTAAATGCCTCTAATACTCGCTCTACTGCCAAGACCATGGTTGCCCGTCTCATGTCAATCTTGTGTTTTTGGGCAAGTGCATAGGCATCCTTGAACCCCTTTATGATGTTTGTCTCCATCTTTGATGCGACCTCATCAAAAGTCCAATAGTATCCCATGTTGTTTTGTACCCATTCTAGATATGAGACACAGACACCTCCAGAGTTTGCCAAAATATCAGGAATGACTAGGATATTCTTTTCATAAATTATTGGGTCTGCCTCAGGCAGTGTAGGACCGTTTGCGGCTTCGGCAATTATTTTGCATTTGAGGTCTTTTGCAATCTTTGCATTGATTTGATTCTCTAGTGCTCCAGGAACTAGAATATCACAGCTAGTGGTAAGCAATTGCTCAGTTGAGATTTTTTGACTTTCAGAAAATCCAACGACTGTGCCCTTTTTTTGTTTGTGTGCCAAAATTGCACTGACCTTGGCACCATTTGGAATTGAGATAGACCCCTTTGAATCGCTGACTGCAATAATTTTAGCCCCCATCTTTTCAAGATATTCTCCTGCAAAGGTAGCTGCATTTCCAAATCCCTGTAAGACTACCTTTGATCCTTTGAGATTTATCTTTAGTGTCTTGGCAGCTTCTCTAACAGTGTATGCTACGCCTAGTCCGGTTGCAACGTTTCTTGCAAGTGAGCCCCCCACTGAGATTGGTTTTCCAGTAATCACACCCGGTGAGTACTTGTTGCCGTTTAGCTTGCTAAATGTATCCATGATCTGAGTCATCTCCCTGCCGGTTGTGTAAACATC
>DAXZ01000067.1 GCA_002506665.1 Nitrosopumilus sp. UBA526
GCCGCTGACCAATGTCAATGTGAACTTTGGTGATGGAGACACCCTTGAGCTAGGAACCATAAAACCTAGCCAAAAGTTAATCGTGTCTCCTCCTCCTGAAAACTCTATGAAGTTTGTCATGGTTAGCGCAGATAATGACATCTTTGTAAGCAAGGCATACCGCGAGATGCCAAAGATGGTAGGAATGATGGGCTCCTAAAACGGCATTTTTCATGCTCCTAGCAGTTAAATCCTATCAAAACCCTGTCATAATTGCTTGAAGTTTCTTAGTTCTGGCAAAGTAAAGGATCTCTATGCTGCAGATGAGGGACAGATCTTGTTCCGATTCTCTGACAGGGTATCTGCATTTGATGTAAAATTCAAACAAGACATTCCACACAAGGGAGAGGTATTGTGCAAATCTGCAGAGTTTTGGTTTGACAAACTAGATGTGCCAAATCACTTTGTCCGGAGAATATCAGATACTGAGATCCTTGTAAAAAAGATGAGGATGCTTCCAATAGAGTGTGTGGTCAGGGGGTACTTTTATGGAAGCTTGGTTAGCAGATGGAAGAACGGCACAGTAACTATGTCAAAAGGAACAGACACCACACTTGCAGCAAAGCTTCCTGAACCGATATTTGATCCTACGACAAAATCAGAACACGACGTCCCTATCACAAAAGTTAAGGCGATAGAACAGAGTCTAGTTACAGAGAAACAGTACCTGTGGCTAGAGAAATCATCAATTGAGATATACAAAGAGATGGTCAAAGTAGCAGATACTGCAGGATTTATCCTGGCTGACTTGAAGCTAGAGTTTGGAGTATTAGATGAGCAGATTACACTTGGTGATTCAATAGGACCTGATGAGTACAGGCTGTGGCCAAAAGACTCGTTTGAGCCAGGAAAGATACAAGAGGCATATGACAAGCAACTCTTGCGTGACTGGCTTGTATCTCATGATTACCAGAAACAGTTCATTGACCAACGTAGTGCAGGACTAGAACCAGCTGCGCCTGACATTCCACCTGATATAATATCTATGATGACTCAAAGATACATTACAGCGTATGAGCGTCTCACAGGCCACTCTTTGAGCTGACTAGTAACTCGAATTCTATTTTGAGGCATCTGCCAAATATCTGCCCTGAGACACAAATCCGCAACACATACTCCTACACCACTTGGCATATCCTGATATTTCATACCGATACAAAAAATATTCTACCCATACCATATGTATCATAGTGCTATAATAATATTAGATATGATACAACATATCTTGTACAGGTTCTAATGATAATGATAATGGTACGATAAAGTAAACAAAAATTAATGCGATTAGACAAAAAAATATGATACAAGGATCTTTTAGCTCAGTCTGAGACCCATTTTGTATGTCTACGCTGTTAGAAAAACAGATCAAGGTCAATCGTATTGTCACGACAAGCACGGCACACGCACGTGCAATCGAGGATCCCATACGCGCAAAAATTGTCGAAACCCTGTACCATCAGGCACTGTCTGCTGAACAGATATCTACTGCTCTAAAAAAGGCAGGATACAAAAAGGCGCTAACTACTGTCCGTCACCATCTAGACATCCTAAAAGAGTCTAGTCTAATTGAGATAGCCAGAATTGAGGAATCTCGTGGGGCCATCACAAAGTTCTATAGTACCTCCACAAAACTATTAGATTTTCAGACCCCTGAGGACTTTGATTCCACATACTCAAAGACCATCCTCCTCACGTCTGCAAAGATTGAAAAGATACTCAAAGGACTAAAACCAAAGACTGGCAAAAAGGGCAAAAAATCCAAAGAGTATTCACAATATCTAGTAATGGAGATAATGAATCGGGCAATGACTAGTATCCTTGAAAAGTCAAACAAAAAGTGACATTATATCATCATTTGACACATTTTTTTCTTTGTAATCTATTGAGGATGCCCAGTGCCAACTGCCCATCTGAGCGGAATTTTTTTCCTTGAAGCAGACGACAAAGATGAGTCTTTTCAGGTTTAGGTTCCTTTGCCATCATTTCAGAGTTTGCAACACACATCAAACATTCAACCTCTCCAGACTCTGACGTTACAGACAAAATTCGTTTTCCATAATGTTGTTTCAGATACCCTTCATAACGATCAAGATTTAATTCTGATTCTACTGTAATAACATGCGCAATTCCTTCTATCTTTGAGCCCTGGGGATTATACATGATATTTGCATATTCTATACACTGTTTATCTAGAGACTTTTTGTTAGAGCGTAGACGCCAATCATGGTGGTGTTGTAGCAAACCTTGCTGAAAAATTTGATGTCTCGGGTTCTGACCCTTTCTTCATCCATGTTAGAGTCATACGCAAAACAATCCACAGCCGTGTGTTGGCCTGTCTCTTAAAATATTTCCCATACCGACTGTGTATTTTTTCAAATGCCTGCGCTAGCTGCATATGCGCATACTTTACATCTCATATACTTGATATGTTGCAGCTTTGCTACAGGAATGGTTCTGCCTGTAACTCTGGGTAACTGTGACTGGTCTCTAGTCATGATTGCCGACAGGCATCAATTTAGAATGTTTCTAAATTCGATTTTAGAAATATAAAAAATTTGGTAAGTTAGAAAAAAGGGGGCACGACAGCTTAACGTCTATGTTTTGTAGCTGCCTTTCTCTTTGGAGCGGCTTTGCGTTTAGCTGCCTTTCTCTTTGGAGCTGCTCTTCTTTTGGTTGCAGTTCTCCTCTTTGGAGCGGCTTTGTGTTTAGCTGCCTTTCTCTTTGGAGCTGCTCTTCTTTTGGTTGCAGTTCTCCTCTTTGGAGCTGCACTTCTTCGTGTTGCTGCGGCCTTTCTCTTACGAGATGCTGCTGCCTTTGTTGCTGCTACTGCTTTCTTTGCTGCATTTCTCTTTCGAGTTCTTGCTGCTTTCTTTGCGGCTTCAGCCCTTTTGGCTTTGGATGTTACCATGTTTGTTTGCAAAAATCATGTGTGTTATATGTTTAAAGTCACACATTACTATGCAGTATATAGAAAAAGTTGACACTTTTTTGATCGTTATTGTTATCCGATCAGCAATTTGTAATGCAAACAACAGCAGTATCCACTGTTGATTGCTCCTTTTGCGGTCTAATGATTATCTTGTACTGTTCTTCATCATCAAACGGAATATCAAACTGTGTAGTTCTCTCAACTGCTTGATTGGGTTCTAGCCATTCCAAAAGCAGGTCTTTTGATGAAAATTCACCATAAACTGCCTTGTGTCTCTGCTCTTTTTCATCTATGATGTATAACTGACCGCCAGTGAACAATGTTCTTTCATCACCAATGTTTCTTGCCTCTATACCTATCATTACAAATGTATTCTCCGGTGAAACATCTTTGCTACCCTCATGTGTTCCCTCAAATGATATGACATATTCTACCGGACCTACGGTTATTTTTTCACCGGCAGCTGATTCAATATAGTTAGTAGTATACTGCGTATACATGTAATTTGCAAGTACCATGGATGCAATAACTGCACCAATTACTATGATTATTCCAAGGCGGGCCAACAGATACCCTGAATTATTTTGGTATATAGTTGAAACGCAAGATCCAACCATATCTGGGGGGTTTAGCTTTTACGCACAAGTATAATACTTGGGGGGTGTCTAGCTAGGACACCTTGGTGTAATCATAGTTGTATACTATATCTAGGCACAGATGTTCAACCCCCCGTCAAAACACCCGATCTTGATAATTTCACTCTGTGCCTAAACCCATTACTTTTCTAGGGGGGTTTAGCATCTAGGCACAACTCTGCAAAACTGCTCACAGACCTACTAGAATGTCTTCATCAGGAATCTAGATGTCTTGTCATATTTTTCAGAGACACTATCTATTGCATCAAACACTGTCTGCTGGTTGATGTTTTCTTTATCGTCTAAAACAACATAAACACCAATTTTTTGCTTGCCATCCTCTGTAATCGTCTTGCTCACTGTCTGTATAGAATAGCAAAAATCATCCATTTTTTTCTTAAACCTCTCCTTCTCGTCTGAATTAAATCCTAGGTATCTTGCAATCTGTTTGTTCCTCATGATTACTTTGGCGCCAATTACTAGTATTCCTGGCTGGCCTTTTGGTTCAAACACATCCATTGGAATTCCATACGGTCCTGCATGTTTTAGATGAATCAGAAAAATGTTCTCTATAGTTTTTCTCTCCTCATACGCTAGTCCTTCATGGATTATCCATCTCTCTACACTGTTCCTCATTACGCTCATGATGGATCCTGCATATCGGTTCTATATGACTCTAAACGTGGTGAATTTATATTGTTTCTAAATTCGGGTTTAGAAATAATGATTATCAATACTATGTATTCACATCAAAGCCTGGATTTATGTCTGGTAACATATCTATCAAGAGCATATTTAGAATAAACATGACTATTGAGAGTGCGATTCCTAGATATAGGCAATTTTTTGCCTTGTCAGAATCATCTCCTCGCAGAACAAAGAATGCAATTATGCCGCCTAACAAACCAAATACAATTGGCAACAAAAACCATACATTACTTCTTGTTCTTTTTGGATACGACATTTTATGCACCACTTGTTACCTTTTTCTGTATCTGTGTTATCTCAATCTCCACTGTCTCTAAAGGGTCATCGACCCTGTTGCGCTTAATTGAGAACATTTTTGGCTTTTCAAAGTCATCTGTACAGTCCGGACATGCATACACTAACACTCGATGCTCATTAGGCGCTTTTGGATTTGATAATCTTGGATAATATACCAGTCTTGCTCCACAATCAACACAATATCGATTGGCTCTTCTAGTTCTGACCAATGTAACCCTCCTGCATTATTACTGATACTTGATCATCTATTAGATCTATATTGTCTAATAGAATAAACTAATTGCTAACAACCGATCAATATTTCTAAATTCGAGTTTAGAAACATATCTGATTCTGCACCGTACCTTTGGCATACATCTACATGATTCATATTTCTAAATTCGAGTTTAGAAATAAAGGCGCCTCCCATCAGACTTGAACTGATGGCCGTCCGATTAACAGTCGGATGCTCTACCACGCTGAGCTAGGGAGGCACAAATCTTGACTTTGGTAAAAGTGATTTAATCTTTGCTTTTGTTTGATATTTCTTGGTTTGCTGGGCCATTTTTTGTTATGATTTATCTGGCATGAAAAAACTGCAGATGTTTGTTGCAACATTGGGCCGGCTCTTTTTATGACAATACTAGATAACCTGAAAAACCAAAACAGCCAAGCCGGGATTCTGACGGGTGTTCAGATGATGCGCGGACTGGGGGATCTGCAAATGGGATGATTTTGCCAATTGGTCTTGGAACTGCAGGCAGATTTAGCGGAGGCATGATTTACTGGAGCAAACAGACCTACAACCTTTGAGGCAGATCTCCTAGACCGTGGAATAAACTCTAGACCATGCCGCCAGCCGACAAACGGCAAGCTTGAGAGGGGTCATCGCAGCATAGAGGATGAAATATTTCACTATGAGAGTCTGTCCTCATATGTAGAATATTATAATTAACGCCGACTACACTTTGCGTTGGATATAGACAATGAAGGATTACTGCTCCAAGGCATTTTCGACAAGCAAAGCCACAAATGCGATCATAAAAAGCAACCCAAAATGGATGGAGGATGACTAGGCGACATAATTTCTATATGCTACAATCGTTCAAACATAATTCTGGCCTCAGAATAATTCCTGTGACTAGTTAGAATTTCACAATTTTGGTAAATGATTTCATGATCAGTTGTATTCTCAAACTCTTTTGCATCTTTTTTTATCCTGTTTTCTGCTTTTACAAGTTCTTTCATACTATTGTTATGATATTGAAGATCACTTATCTTCTCCACAGGTACCTTGATATGGTCTCCATACAGATCGGGTTCTTGTTTGGCCAATCCTGTGATGGATTTCCACATGTCGCCCC
>DAXZ01000062.1:0-1347 GCA_002506665.1 Nitrosopumilus sp. UBA526
TCCCTGTCCCCAATTCTAAAAAAATCCAGACCGTCAAACCTTTTGGTATATGGAAAACCCGGAACCGGCAAGACCTTGGTTGTCAAAAAAATAATTTCCAAAATTCAACAAAGAGTCGAAAAAACAAACTTTCCAATCAAACTAGCATATTCCAACTCCAAAGACGAGACCACGGTATATGGGTTTTTAGTCAGCCTTGGCAGGCAGCTGGGCTTGACAGACAAGGAACTCCCAACCACAGGACTGGCAATAGGCGAGGTCTTTAAAAGACTGCTTGCCAAAATCGGAAGCGACGGACTTAATGTAATCTTTGTAATAGATGAGATTGACTATCTTGCCCAACTGGTGGGGAAGACCAAAAAAGACATCCTATACCAACTTACTAGGGCAAACACACACCTAGAACACGGGTCACTTACACTGGTGGGAATATCAAACGATCTTACCTTCAAAGAAAACCTCGACCCCAGGGTAAGAAGCAGTTTGGGAGAAGAAGAGGTTTTATTTACAACCTATAATGTTGAACAAATCAAAAAAATCCTTGAGGAAAGAATCAACAAATCATTCATAGACAACTCTGTGGAGGAGCCGGCACTAAATCTCTGTGCCGCCCTTGCCGGCGGGGAACACGGTGATGCCCGTAGAGCAATTGATCTGATACGTGTGGCAGGAGAGATTGCAGAACGCCAACAGGCAACCAAAGTCACGGCAGAACACATCAGGGAGGCGTCCCAAAAAATGGAAGAAGACAAGGAAGAGGAATCCCTCAAATCATATCCATTTCATGAAAAACTGGCACTCATTGCACTTATGAAGACAAACGGTTCCTCTACTGGTGAAATCTATACATCATACAAAAAACTCTGCAAAGCGGTAGGACGAGACGCACTTACTTCACGGCGAATTACACAAATGCTCAGTGAGATTGAACTCTCCGGGATCATCACTGGAAGGATAATTCACCAGGGAATTCATGGAAGGACAAAGAAATACAAACTCACAATCCCACCAGAGATGATAAAAAAGACGTTCAGAGACGACCTAATTTTGCAAGATGTTCTCTAAATCTGGATTATAAACTTGGTGGACAAACTGCAGAGTCTTTAGATTTATCATTATGGCAATACCGGGATTTGGAACCATTCCAACACTTGCCTGAAATGGCGTCTGCCTCTGCCACGAACCTGAATTTACCAACAAAACACCCCTATACGTATCAAGTTGTGCCTGATGGACATGACCCACATGAAATATGTCTGGAACCTCATCAATCACCAAAAAGTCCTCCACCTCGGGTGCTATGGGTGTCTGGCTACCATATATTGGACTGAGATGTCTTGCCTTAAG
>DAXZ01000062.1:1477-2710 GCA_002506665.1 Nitrosopumilus sp. UBA526
TCCCACAACCCCACATTGTATTTTTTTGGGATGGCAGGTTGTGGCAACGCCCTTCTTCCCGGGTCGTGGTTTCCCGGCATTACGATAATCTTTACATGTTTTGGGATTTTGTCAATCAAACTCTCTAGTTTTTCCAACTGCTCCTGCAGTGTCTGATAGACCAATTCCTTGTCTTGGTTTGGGTATATCCCGACACCATCTACAACATCCCCCCCCATCAAAACAAACCTAACCTTTCTTGCAATGGGGTCAGGATCAGACAACCAAGAAATAAATTTCAAAAATTCGGCCTCCATAAAATATTTACTTCCTACATGCAAATCTGAGAGAAAGACGGCATATGCCTCACTCTCTGACCTGTTTCTTAGTTGGTCAGGAATATCTGGCAGGATTAGATCCCTTACAACATATCCCGAGTTCTTTCCAGGTTCAATTCTTGCAATTACAAACTGATCTACCAAAAGCATGCTTGCCGTCTTTCGCAACTCTTCATCAAAGACTATGCCCTCAAAAGAACCAGACGGATCCTCTAGAACTATTTTGACAATGTTTCTCTCAACATTTCGTGCACTTACCAACCCACATACATACAAATCAGAATCTTTCTTCATGTTCTTTAAATCTGTCACCTCTTTGAGCAGTTTTGATTCCGGCCTTTCTGAGATGATTTGTTTAAGCTTGTTAAAACGGCTTAGAAACAAAGCTCCATACCCACTAACTCCCTCCCCTGATGTTATCTTGTTTGTTGGGTCTGATAATATCTTAACCTCGGACTGTATTGACAAGTCCTCCTTAATTCCAAGATGTGTCTCTAAATCATCCTGGTTAATCTGGAACTGTTTTTGTTTTGTCTTCTCCCTAACAACCTCCTTTATGATCTTCTCTAGTTTTTTTACATCCAAACCCTCCAAAATTTTAAAGGCATCAGGATGAATCTGGAATCCTCGGGTTAATGCATAGTTTAACACAAAAGAGATCTCTTTTTTCATATCAAAAAACATGCTTTGGTTTAATTAAATCTGTATCTACACCAACCCTCAAATATTATCAATTAAACCATGCCAACATGGACAAGTTCAGAACCATCCTGTTTTTTGTGTTTTTGGGGCTCTTTGCAGCAACATATCTGGCAGGCTCAACATCGACTGTTAGTGAAGAAGTGGCAAACGCCTTCATGGCTGAATTTGAAGAACTCATCTCAAACATTGACGCTGTTGGGATATTTACCCACAA
>DAXZ01000062.1:2767-3351 GCA_002506665.1 Nitrosopumilus sp. UBA526
GGGTTTGGTTTTGCTTCAATTGTCACACTCACACCTGAGATAGAACAAATCCACCCACTTGCGATTCTGTTCCTATCCCCCTTTGGATTGATGGAACTAGCTGCATACTCTCTTGGAACCTCTCGAAGTTTTATCTTGATTATAACAATCATCAAAAAAACTGATTTAATCTCATTGATCAGACCAACAATAATTGAGATTGGCATAGTTACAGGACTTCTCTTGGCGGGCGGATATTTGGAATTTTATCTACTCGAGTCTGTCTTGGAGGAGAGGCTAGCAAACATTCCTGAATCCTAATCTGTACCCCACTGCCATCTATAATTCATATATGAATCCAAATCTGTTTGCTTAAACACCATTATGGATAGATCAGAGAACTCTCTTCCCTCCAACTCTCTTACCATGCCCTCAAAACACACCTCATCTTTGGTAGTTAGTGCCTCAAACACACAGACCTTCATCTTACTAGTCTCAAAACCACACTCCTTGAGATAAACTGCTATCTCTGATGGCATAAAATGCATGTCCTGCCGTCTTGGCCATGGCCTTGGAACTAGGACAACACTAAGACCATCAATCAA
>DAXZ01000062.1:3530-6212 GCA_002506665.1 Nitrosopumilus sp. UBA526
CTTCAAAGTATACTTGAAACCAATAACAACATCACAACTCCGAACTATCTCCCTTACTATCTCTGTTACATACTCTGGCGATCCAGGCCCGACACCCACAGCAAAGACTTTGCCCAATTTTACACCGTAAATTTCTTTCTCTCTTTAATGTATTGCACAAAAGGCCCCCAATCCACCTTCATGTATTTTGTAGGCTCTTTGGCAGGATACTTGACCCAGTTCTGAGCTATCGAGTACTGGAACTTTTCATCCTTTCCACCCTTTTGGTATTCCAACTGCAGTGAACTCCCCCAATCCTTCTCTGTAAAACTAATACTGGAAATATCATCAAAACCCAACTCGACATTTCTATCATCCTCACAGTCATTCAACAAATCTTCCTCACCATATCCATCATGACGAATCATAGTATTCTTTGACCTGATAAAGTTGAGCACCTGCCTCTGGGTAACGGCCTTCCACCAATTTATCTTTGAATCTGTCTTGTGTATAAACATCAGATGCCTGTCAGTTAGTACAAGCATGCCTTCCTTTCCACCTATAGAAAGGAATTTTTTAGATTCTCTCCACACCGAGACTAGATGTGCCTGAATCTTTTCATCGGGTTCCATATTCCTTGCTCTATCAAACTTTGTTAAAAACTAATACAATTAGCTTTTAAGTGAGCATTTGTGGGGGAAATTATTGAACAAGATACTCCCAACTCTCTTTACTATATTATTTTTGGTTGGTCTTGGAGAAAATGCACTAGCTCAGTCTGATGATAGACTGGCAGTACTGGATACAAATCTCGGAATAATTGTAATTGATTTCTTTTCAGACGATGCGCCACAACATGTCGATAACTTTGTTGGTCTGGCCGAGTCTGGATTTTATGATGGGACACTCTTTCACAGAATAATCCCAAAGTTTATGATTCAGGGCGGTGATCCCAACACAATTGATAGTGATCCACGCACTTGGGGGACAGGTGATCCTGGCACAACTGTGGATGCAGAGTTTAACACAATCAAACATAACCGCGGAATAGTCTCAATGGCGAGATCTGCAGATCCTAACAGCGGGGGCTCACAATTCTTTATTGTTCATGCCGACTCTAACTTTCTTGATGGACAGTATACGGTATTTGGCAGAATTGTAACTCTGGAAAGTTTTGAGACACTTGACAAGATTGCAGCCGTAGAGACCGGAGACAAAGACATTCCAACAGACCCACAACAAACAAGAGTTAACAAAATTACGATAGTTGATCGTGTAGATGTTTACAACCTTTTGGAATTACAAGAACCAGAACGCACCACAATCTCACCAATTGCCAATCAAAGATATGAAAACACAGAGCAAAATGTAGAATTTAGTGCACCCGAAGGGTGGATACTACAAACACCAGACAAGACATCACCAGATGTACCTGATGTTATTGCCGTTGGACCCAAAGCCGGGGATGTGACTCCGGTAATATCTCTGACAATACATGAGACCAATCAGAAAACACTAAATGACATAATCTCTGAAAAAGACGAGAATATCAGATCTAAAATCGAGGAGGGAAGCCTACAGATAATCTCACAACAAAAAACGACAATTGCAGGATATGATGCATATGTGACTGATGCACAAGGCATCTTCTCATCTGACGGGCAGGATCTTGATGTACAATTCAGAGATATTATGATTTATGATACTGAAAAATTCTATGTCCTTACATACAGTAACGGGGTGGACAACTTTGACTCCCAACTCTCAGAATTTGAGGATACCGTTGAATCCTTTGAGATATTAACACAAGACAAACCCACCGAAGAAGGTGGGGGATGTTTGATTGCTACAGCAACATTTGGCTCTGAGCTTGCACCCCAAGTCCAACAACTCAGAGAGCTAAGAGACAACACCATATTATCAACAGAGTCAGGAGCTGCGTTTATGAGCGGCTTTAACCAGTTCTACTATTCTTTCTCACCGGCAATTGCTGACCTAGAACGTGAAAACCCAATATTCAAACAAATGGTAAAGATCTCAATTACCCCAATGTTAACCTCACTATCAATTCTCAATCATGCCCAAATCAACTCTGAGACAGACATGCTCACTTATGGTCTCGGAGTTATCCTGCTAAATATTGGGATGTATTTTGTAGCACCGGCAATAATCATCTATAAAATCAAAAAATAACACCAACTACCAAACATCGTCTACTTCGTCAAGTGCCTTGTACTCTTTTTCCGTCTCACGCTTCATCAAATGCAGTCTTGAGATATCTCTGTCAAAGAACAGATCTATCGTCCAGTCAAGGAACACACGGGTTCGCTTATCAAAGGTTGAAATCTTTGAAAGGTATACATTCCTCCAAATAAACCAGGCCAAAAACCCAGAGATGTTCATTCCAAAAAGTGATACGATTCCTGTTCTCTTTCCTATTATTGCCATCTGACCCTTGGAGTGATGAACAAACTTTTCCATCTTGGTCTTTCTGATCAGCGATAATAGGTTTTTAGCAACAATCTTGGCCTGTGCTTCAGCAATCTGGGCAGTGGGGGGTACCGGCCTCTTAGTCTTTGGGTCTATATGCAGTGCACAATCTCCAATGGCAAATACATTGGGAAAGTCTGAAACCTCAAGATATTCATCTACTACAACCTTTCCTTTCTCTGTCTTGAACATTGATCTCTTGATTGTATTTAC
>DAXZ01000062.1:6300-7074 GCA_002506665.1 Nitrosopumilus sp. UBA526
CTGGTATTTAATCTAATATTAATTCCTCTCTGTGTCATCTTGTCTTTTGCAAAATTTGCCAACTTTTTGTTAAATCCCGGCAGAATCATTCCCGAGGCCTCTACTACAGTTACCTTGAGGTCTTCCCTGTGAATTGTAGGATAATATTTTCTAACATCCAACAACAAGTCCATCAACTCCCCTGCAGTCTCTATTCCTGCAAACCCCCCACCAGCAATCACAAAGTTCAGGAAACTCTTTCGAAGTATGGGGTTGGTCTCATTATCTGCCATCTCAAGCATGTCAACTATCCTATTTCTCAACATCACCGCATCGCTGAGTGTCTTCATGGTGTAGGCATTCTTTTCGACATCAGACATCCCAAAAAAGTTAGTCTCACTTCCAAGCGCAACTATTAGAAAGTCATAGTGTATTGAGATGCTTCTCTTATCCCCGGTGCCCCACAATGTTACCAGCTTTCCATATGGATCAATGTTTTTGATCCTGCCCTCATAGAACTTTGTCTTTTTACAGATAGTTCTGATTGGCAAGACAATATGTCTGGTCTCAATCATTCCTGATGCCACCTGTGGTAGCATGGGCGTAAATAACAGGAAATTATCCTCACTTATCATTACTAGTTCTATCTCGGGATCCTTACCAATCGTTGATTCTAGCTGTCTGGCGCACTTTACTCCTGCAAACCCCCCACCCAAAATTACAATCTTTCTCTTTTTTCTTACCAACTATGCCCTTTTTACCACAGGCAAATATATGCTATAAGAGTAAAGGCCC
>DAXZ01000032.1:0-1651 GCA_002506665.1 Nitrosopumilus sp. UBA526
TATACTTTAATTACTTGTCAAAAGTATATTACTTATGAGTATGCTACAACATAATGTTCCTGCACTTATTGCAGTCGTATATTCGGCGAAACGAAAAGAACAATTGCGTGAGATAGGATTAACCAACTGTTCTGTAATTGAAAGTATAATAAAACAAGTTTTAAAGAAAAATGGGATAACATCATTTAAAATGGTGTATCCAATAAATTATGACAGAGCAGACGATCTATATGTCATATTTAACGCTCCGTCAAAAGAGGCCATAAAGGTAATTGCAGATGTTATTTATGAGCAGACGCCCTCAAATTTATCCGAAGTGTTAGGATATGTTGATCGTTTTGATTGGAACGGCATATAAAATGCATGACTAAACCTAATGTAATTCATAAAGGTAAAATCCTGACTTTTGGGACATGTCTATGAGGGGTCTTGTTGCATTTCTGATTTCTATCACAACAACCTCAAACAAAATTAAAAAAATATTCTCTAGACGGCAAACAGTAAATATAGATTAAACCGCTTACACAACAAGATAATATAATTTGTAACAAAATTATTATTATGATGTAAAGTGTGGTTTTTGTGAAGGACTTAGAATTCAAACTAGATTCATTAGATATTCATCAAAACACTGAGATAAAGGGGACAATTCAGGTATCATATATGGGAAGATATGACGGAGTCGTAATTAATACGCAGATAATAGATTCAAATGAGCACATCATTTACAAGTCATATAACGGAAAAAAGATTTCACAAAACGTCTCAAGACTGTTTATCAGTAGAGATGCCATGCCAGAACACAAGGCAGAATTTACAGCTGTAATTAATTTTGAGGCAGAAAAAGAACACGAGGTAAAGTTTAGGGTTTCAATTATTGAGCAACACAAAGAGATTGAGAGTTGTATAGTCTTTGCAAAATATTCGTGCTAGATTCCTCTACTTAGCTGCACAGTTACGATTCCGGTCATCCATGGATGTGGTTCGCAGTGATATGGAACATCCTGAGGCTCTGTAAACAAAAACTCGTATGTCTCTCCTGGTTTTATTACACCTACAGACCCAAAGTCCCCGCTGTAACTATCAGCTTGTCTATGGTCTGGCGTTACCGTATGTGCAGTGTCATCATTGTTTTGCCAGATTACATTGTTGTTAGTAGTCAGTTCCACTACCGATTGGTTTGGTACATAGTTGTCATTTCCCGCAGTGACAGCACCGAGAACAATCTCAATTATAAAATCACTCTCAGGATTCAAGATATGATCAGATACTGATGGTTTTGCCAAAGACTCGGGAAGATAAAATGATGTGTAAAATATGACGGATGCTGACATTCCAACAATTAGCGCAAGTAATCCTATACCGTACGCATGACTAGAAGTAGGCATACTCATAATTTTTTTGAATCGCCCAAGTTCTTATAAAGCTTGTTTAGTGTTTATTCCATTTTTTGATCAGCTACAATATGATCTATTAGTGCACTAATGTATGATGAACTCCAGAATGAATAATATCTTTTGTTGGTATTTACATATCTCTCACTCCGTACATCATTTTTCATAATATTCCACATTCCCTGAAATTGTTCTATGGGAATAGGTCTAGAGTCATCCGTAGTAGGTATGACAACTATTGTACTAGGATCTCTCAA
>DAXZ01000032.1:1782-2453 GCA_002506665.1 Nitrosopumilus sp. UBA526
CCATCAGCTAGAGCTTTGGTCTTTGCAGGCACCTCTGCTGTGAGCTCGGGGGTTGCATCTGTTTTTGGCTCTTCAAGCTTTGGCTGTTCTACTGGTACAGGTGCAGGCGGTGGGGCGTTCTTTTGCTGGCTTGATGCATATCTGTACAGATGGAAAAACGCTGCAAAGACTAGCAAAATTATTCCAACAAAGAACAGCGAGACATTCTTTAGTCCTGTCAGTGCGGCATTGTACGCTGCAATGTTCAAAAACACCTGGAATGCCAAGAGTGCTACAAGAAGCCAGTTTATCCATTTCTCAGACAGGTTGATTGTGGCAACTTTTTGTGGTCCCTTGCTCTTTGCAAGCTTTGATTTTCTCTCTGCCTCGTTTGCAAGCTTTATCATCATGTATGTAAATCCAAATCCCAGCGGTACCAGCAGTACCATTGTCGAGTAAAAGAATATTGGATCAATTACCAGTCTCTCAACTAGCGACAGCTTTGTGTCCGGCGAGATGTAAAACCCCCAGTATGTCGTGACCATTATCTGGGCAAGGCTGGTAATGCCAAATGCCGTAATTATTGGCCTGTCCCTCCAGGAGAATTTCTTGTACCGGTCTATAAACGGCACTAGTACAAGCGATATGATAAACAGCAACGGCCACAGCAACCCCGTGATAAACTTGTCATA
>DAXZ01000032.1:2544-3830 GCA_002506665.1 Nitrosopumilus sp. UBA526
AAAAATCTTGGGAAATGGACTGCCATTAATCCGAGCATTATAATTGGCAGCAAGAACACGTGTTGCGCATAAAACCTCAGCACAAAGTCAGAGAATCCGCTGCCTAGTGCCGCATCACGGATGGTAGGGCCCACAACAGGAATTGATGTAGTAAGGGACGCTGCAATGCTGATTGCAAGTTCTGCCCTCTCACTAAATATGACATCATATCCCGTAAAGGCCTCTAAAATAGTAACAGTGCCTAAAATTACACCTGTCATCCACAGGACCTCGTTTCTTATCTTGTATCTTCCGCTAAAGTACTGGTAATACATGTGAAGTACTGCCAAGAGTACCATGGCATTTGATCCGTGATAGTGAATGTTTCTGATATGAAAGCCAAAGGGAACATCATCGTTGATAAACTGAACACTGTCCCATGCCCTGTCTAAAATAGGCTGATAGTAAAACATCAGCAGAGCCCCTGTTACTCCTAGAATGATAAATGTGATAAACGTGAGCATTCCCAGGAATCCAAACGGACTTACAAATCTTGCAGGAAATGAGAACTTTATTGCAGTAAATATTGTTCTGTCGACTCCGTCCCAGAGCCAGTAAAAAAATGCTACTAGTCCTGTCCTTCTCTCAAGCGAAACGGCCATATCCGATTACTCCATTATCGTTTATGTTAAACTTTGGCGGCATTATAAACAGAGATCCATCAGAGTCAAGGTCTAGTGTCAGCTCTGCCAGGGTGTTTGATGGCGCCGCCTGAACTGAGGCAGGACCTTGAAATGCCGTTCCAGTAGTTGGATCATACATGCTGCCATGACACGGACACTCGCCTCTCTTTCTGCCGTCTTCGGGATAGTACTTCCATAGACACCACAGATGCAGACATATCATGCTGTATGCCCTTACTGCAGTTGTGTCTTTTTTTGTGCCTCCCAGTTCTTCTGGAAGTCTGATAAACTGCCACTTGCGAAATGCTTCGGCATCTAGCGCTGTATCGCCTGTCGATGGATATGTAATGACTTCGGCAGAATTGATGGGAAACGTGTTGATGTTTGCATGTGTGCCGTCAGGCAAGATAACTGGAACCCGCTCAAGGGATGACTGGGTTGGGTTTGGCATAAAGTTGCCAAACGGGACAAATGGTGCAAACGCCAGTCCCGTGCCTGCAGCTCCCATCAGTTTTAAAAAGTCTCTTCTAGATAATCCGCCAGACTTTTTTGATCCCAACTCTGACATTCAAGCTCACATACCTGCCAAATTGCTTATAAATCTTGTTCAGTTTTGGCAGACTT
>DAXZ01000058.1 GCA_002506665.1 Nitrosopumilus sp. UBA526
AGGTGCAGTCCAGCTTAGATCAATTGAATTCTTTGTGGGGCCTGAAGCCCGGAGATTAGTTGGTGCTTTTGGCGATGTAGATGGAGTCACCGTACGAGAAGCACTAGCAGGACTATCACCATTATCACTATCTGGATTAGTATAACTAGTGGCAGTTACAGTACAAGAGTAGTCTACACCATTTGTAAGGTTCTCAAAAGTAAAAGAGAGTATATCTGGATCAACTATCTTGAATACGGTATCGGTTTGATCAGACGGCACACATTGTATATAATACTCATCCACATCAAGACCGCTAGTTTCAGGTAGAATCTCTACCCAACTTAGACTGAGTTCTCTGTCACCTGCTTGTATATCACTGATGACGGGTCTACCTAGTGACGACCCATAAGGTGTTCCATATACTGGTTCAGAATATACAAAGTCACCATCAGTTTTGACACCTACCCGTACCTCATACGTGTGACCATTTGTCAATCCGTCAATATCAGAATTTAATGCGACACCTGCATCCAGAGGTGTGTAAGCGACATTAGAATCACGTTCTCTATATTGTACCTGATATGCAGTGATGGTACCACCTGCGGTCTCTTCAGGTTCAGTCCAAATCACATAAAGTGAGTTCGCAGAATCACTAGTTACTTCGACGTTAGATGGAGGGTCTATGCCGCTAGAAGTAGGTGTTGCAGATATAACATCAGAATATTCACTGTTACCGGCACTGCTTGTAGCTAGTATTTGATAATCGTATGTCACATCGTTTGTCGGTGAGGTGTGAGTGTATGACCTGTCAGTAGATTGGGGAGTTGCAAGGTTGGCAAAGTCTACTGAACCGATGCGTGATTGTATTACATAACCTGTTATTGTAGAGCCGTTGGTAGTAGGTTCAGTCCATGTTAGTACGACTTGGCCATCTTCTGGTGTTGCAGTCAGGACTGGTTTGTCGGGTGCAACAGGTGTAACTGCAGTTTTTGCAGAGTCTGATTCAGAAGCGTCACCGGTAGTTTCAGAGTTTTTGGCAGCTGCTGTAAAGTAGTATGTGGTATCGGCATCCAGACCGGTAACAGTAATAGATGTGTCTGGGCTGGCATCATGAACAAATGGTTGGGTAATCTCAGTTGCAGATTTGCTGTACAATATGACATAGTCGATAATTGGAGAACTGCCAATCTCTGTAGGTGCAGTCCAGGTCAGTCTGATTGAATCATCATCAATTACAGTTGCTGCAAGGACTGTTGGCTTGTCGGGTGCAATAGGTATAACCGTGGGAGTTACAGGCCCAGAATTAGACTGACCACGTCCCTTAGTTGTATCTAGAGAGTTTGTGGCAGATACACCACAATTGTACTCGACATCATTTACAAGACCCGTAATAGTAGCGCTGAATGTATCGGCGCCAACATCTGCAAACCCTACAACAGAGCCACCAGTAGTACATTCTATACGATAAGCAGTTATTGAAGCACCGCCATTAGCTATAGGTACCTCCCATGTTACTATTACCAGTCCGTTACCTAGTTCTAGACCAAGGTTGAGAGGTATGCTAGGTGAGCGAACATATAGTTTAGACTCGGGCTGTGTGTATACATAATTACCATCAGTTTTGACACCTACCTGTACATCGTACGTTTTACCTAACTCTAATGACGCATGTGGAATTAGATAATATAGACTGGTGAGGGGAATCGAAAACTCCTTAACTGTATAATCACCGTCGAAAGTATTCAATTTATAGCCTACTGCATAACCAGTGATCTCACCACCAGGGGTGGCAGGTGCACGCCAATTCACATTTATTCCGTCGCTAGGATCAACAGTTACTCTGAAATCAGTTGGTGCGGTAGGTGCAGCAAAGGCAGTTCCTGCCAGCGGAATCATAATGACTGTAACAAGTAATGCCAAGAGAACCGCATTCGTGCATTTTAGACGATAAAAGGTATAATATAGAGAATTCGCCCCCCCCCCCCTGCATGATCTTTAGAAGGGTGTCGCATACCAAGTCATCTATATAAAATGTTATTAAACATTACTCTACAATCCAGATGTTGGAGAATGGCTTACGCAGGAGATGTTTAATAATATTTCAGATAAAAGGTGTAACATGTGTGTTCAAGTACATTAATTGTTATATGAGTAAGTTCAGAACTAGTTCAAATTGCAAAAAATTGATTATCAAGGCAGGGTTTGGGTATTAAATTACAACAACCCAAAGCCACTACTAGACCATGCCATCCATATGCTAGAAAGACATGGGGTCAGGCGTGAGGATATGGAGATTACTGAAACGCCAAAGGCGGCCGTAGGAGCCATAGTGGTGGAGATTTGGCCATACGAGCTAGTCATTGCAAGGGTCAGAACTACCCGAAACGACTCTTTTATCAGCGGTACCGAGTTTACAATTGAGTTAAAGTTAGATGAGAACGGAGAGTACATGGATTATCTTTGAAAAAAATAAAGATACAAAACATTACAATTGCCGCAGTAGCTATAATACTAGTTGTAGCAGTCATAGCATACAGTTATTCAGCAGATCAGACAAAACAGAAAGGATCCCAGTTTGGAAAAGAGTTGGAACAGATTCAGCAGGATGTTGCAGAGTTGCAGACAAGATTTTATTCTGAAAAGACTAAACATGACGAGGGAGACATCTCAAAAGAAGAGCTATCAGAATATTACAAAAAACACGTAAACAGGTTTGAGAAAATCATCTCAAGATATGATAAATTGTCAATACCCGAGTCATTTGTGAGTGCAGTGGCACTCTTCAAGATTTCATCAGAGACGCAGCTGGCAAGTGACATTGAGTATATCAGATGGATCAGCACGGGGGACGAATCAGCCAAAGTGAGATCAGATACGCAGATTCAAGAGTCCTATGACTATGAGAATCTAGGATTAGCAGTATTTCAGAGGGCAAAGGCAGGAGTAACTGCCTTTGATGAGGCAGAAAAATTTTCGCCGCCAAGTGATATACTCGGGCAAAAAGTAATTCAGATCTCTGAGAATATGAAAGACAGGTGTTATCGGGAATTCAAAAGCGAGTCAGACCCAGAGTGGTTAGACTGTATCAATGACGCCAAAGAATGGAAAATAAAACATCTCCCATAATATCATAGCAGGGCAGATTCTTGTAGTGTATCCATGATGCCGGAGAGTTCCTCTAGCAATGATGCCTCTTCAAGAGGAGTAGGTTTTGAGAGTCTCACGGGAAATGTAATAGTCAGCATGTCCTGATCCGTATGAGAGATCCTAATGGAGTGGCGGAGATAGTCATGTTCAGACAAGAACCTCTTCCATTTTTGCAGATGCTCATTGACCCGATTCACCTGATCCTCAACATTAGTCAAAGAGGTATCCAGGTCAGTATCAAACAGGCCAAATTTTACAAGTGGAACCATTATTATCCCGCCGGGGATTTTCTCATGATTCTTGAGCATTAATGAGACTGTCTCCTCAGCATTATCTTTTGGCAAATTCCCGTAATCTGGATCAAAATAGCCTGCAATCAGTTTTTTTGAATCATATATTCTAAAATACCCCTCATCAAACTCTAATTTCCACAACAACTAGAAGGATAATTCGTCAATAAATAAACGATTAATCATTAAATAAACTAGAGACCTGAGAAGAGACGATGACAATTTCCAAAGAGAACAGGGATTTCATAGACAGCTTGATTGATTATTACATAAGCGAGTCAGAGTCATACAAACAGATAGCAGAAAATTTTGTTCCTGAGATAGGGTCGGTGCCAGATACGGCATTTGGAATAATCACGGGGTGTGTATATTCTGGATTTCTGCAGGCATATCAGAATCAGCAACAGAGCCCAAGCTTGGAGGATGTAAAAGAGTTTAATCATATAATAAAACAGCGAGCCGCTTTAATCAAAAAAGCCATACTAGAACCTTGCAGGCCAACAGAGGTCATAGATAAAAAGCCAAGAGAGTAGAGTTTAATTCCAACAGTCATAAATAGATTTCATGGGGATTGATGGAAGCAAGATAATTTTTGGGCTAGGAGTAGCAGCAGCTGTAGTGACGGCAGGTATTGCACTATATTTTTCAATTCGTTAGAGATAAATCATCACAAGGTACAGAAGTGGATGTAATGTCAGATACAAACGAGTTTAAGGTCACACAGATAGTAGATAACGGCCAGATGGTACAGCTGACTTTGATTGAGAATATCTCAACTGAGCCCATCTCACAAAAACAGATGATAATTGAGAGCGTCTCAAAAAAACTTGATGTCGAGACCAAAGAACATGTAATGCCGCTGCTAGAGGCAATTCTGCAAGCACAGCCGACAGTAAACATAAAGTCATATCAGCAGACCCAGATAACTATTGCAATGCCAAGATCAAGATATGACAGCATGCAAAGACCACGAGTCGGAGATATAATAGAGATAGATTTGAAAAAGACCTAGAGCTCCTCCGAGTTTACCTCATCAAGTGTGTAGAGAGGCAGGGAGCACGCAAAGTCCTTGCATACAAAGACGGATGTTTTATCTTTGAATGATTTTCCGGCAAAGAAAGGATATTCTGAAAGATTTTGCAGCTGAGACTGATTCTGAATGGTAACTAGGACCGAGTTTGGCATATAATTTAGATAGAGAGATTTGCACATTTCAGAGTTTTCGGTATTGAGCAGAGTTATTTCTACAGGTTTTTGAATATACATAGAAATTGTATTTAGCAGGTATCCAAACCCAAACGGATTTTCGGCGGCCGTCTGTGCCTGTGATTCCATAATTTTTGTGGCAATTTCAAGAAAGGCAGGCCTGTGTGACAGATGGTACAGTTTGAGCATAACATGTGCTGATACGGAATTTCCAGAAGGTAAAGACAGGTCATAGTTGCTCTTTGGCCTGATGATTAGTCTTTCATGATCATCAGATGTCATAAAAAAGCTATTGTTCTCCGAGTCCCAGAAATGCTCTATCAGGTATTGCCCCAGCTTTAGAGATAGTTTGAGATATTCCGAGTCAGGTTCAATCTCAAATACATCTAGCAGGGCATTGGCAAGATAGGAATAGTCTTCTAGGTATCCATCAATCTTTGCAGTCTTGTTTTTGTAGGTTCGTAACAGCCTTTCATCAACAAAGAGATTCTGTGTGATAAAAGAGAGGCATTTTTTTGCGGCGTCAAGATACCTAATATCACCTGTGACACGGTACCCTTTTGCAAATGCCGTTATCATCAACGAGTTCCACGAGACTAGAACCTTGTCATCGAGTCCCGGAGGGATTCGGGATGAGCGAGCATCTAACAGCTTTGCAGAGCATGAATCCAGAGTCCTTTTGGCATCTGATTCTGAGATTCCAAAATGAAACGCCACTGCAGAGATCTCAAGGTTGTTGCACAAGATATTATTTCCCTCCCAGTTTCCCCCGTCAGTAACATCATAGTACAAACAAAATAGGTCTGCATCACTGCCAAGAATCTCTTTGATCTCACTCTTTTTCCACACATAGAATTTTCCCTCTACTCCTTCAGAATCAGCATCATACGCAGAGTAGAATCCGCCTTCTGGAGAGGCCATCTCACGTAGAACAAAATCAAGTGTTTTTTGCAAGACACCAAGGTAAAATGGATCCTTTGTGATCTGGTAGGCTTCGGCATAATTTACAGGAATCAGGGCATTGTCATAGAGCATCTTTTCAAAATGTGGAACAAGCCATTTTGCATCAGTAGAGTATCTAGAGAATCCGCCTCCGATTTGATCAAATATCCCTCCGTTTGCCATTTTTTTGAGAGTTTTGAGTGCAAATTCATTAAACTTTGTCAGGCCAGACATCTTGGAGTATCTAAACAGAAAAGATACGTTTGCAGCATTGGGAAATTTTGGTGCAGAACCAAATCCGCCAAAAGTTGCATCACACAACTGAAACAGGTTCATTGCTGCCTCATCAAGAATAGCTCGCTCTAGTTTTGAGGTTTGGGCAGTCTCTGTTTTCTGTAATGAATCAATGAATTTTTGGGCAGATTTTTGAATGTCTTGGGGTTTCTCTTGCCATGCCTGGGAGAGCTGTCTGCAGAGACTCTCAAAGCCCGGCCTTCCATGGGAATCCAAGACAGGAAAGAAAGTTCCGGCATAAAATGGCCTTTGGTCAGGAGTAAGAAAGATGCTCAAGGGCCACCCGCCTTGGCCTGTTGCAATCTGACAGACCTTTTGGTATACATCATCGATGTCAGGCCTCTCTTCTCTGTCAACTTTGATGTTAATGAAATTTTCATTCATGAATTTGGCAACTGACTCGTTCTCAAAGGATTCGTGTGCCATGACATGACACCAGTGGCATGCGCTGTACCCGATGCTTAGAAAGATTGGTTTGTTCTCCTCTTTTGCTTTCTTTAATGCATCATCATTCCATGCATGCCACTCGACGGGATTATCGGCATGCTGGAGCAGGTACGGACTAGTCTCGTTTATGAGATTGTTTGCCATGGATTAATCATATTTGTTTGAATATTAGTATTTAATTGTCAAGATATCACCAGATGCCTTTACCCTCGGTTAGCTCATAAATTCTAACGTTGATCTTGCCAAGTAATTTTACTTTGGATTTATGTGCTTTTTTATCATGACCATAGTTCTTTTTTTCAACTAATTCCTGTAGCCGCTGTAGTTGTGCCAAAGAGAGTTTGTTGAATTCGTGTTTAGAACTAGCAATGGCACGTAGCATCTTTATTCTTTCATTGTCCTCATCAGTCATTTCAGCCATATTGGTCATTTTGTCAATTTTACAATTAAGTCTTGACGTAACAGTATTCTTGGATATTTGGGGTCCCCATCATAATGGCAAAATTTCCAGTCACTGAAATGCCAGAATCAGGCAAAGACAATAACAAATCTTAAAATTTCGTGGTTTTTCTTTGTGAAATTATGGAAAAGATGCGTGCCATGATACTTGATAAATGTGCAAAGATTGAGACAAATCCCCTGAAACTCGTCGAGATAGACAGACACAAGATAGAAAGACCAAACGAGATTTTACTAAAGATCGAGGCCTGTGGGGTTTGCCATTCACAGCTTCATGGCATAGAGGGGGATTGGAAAGATATTGGAATTCCGCCAGTATTGCCAACTGTTCCAGGCCATGAGGTCGTCGGAAAAATAGTACAGATAGGGGAGAGTGTCTCAAAATTCAAGGTCGGTGACAGGGCAGGAGTTACCCCACTCTTGGAGGCATGTAAAGACTGTCAGTACTGCAAGGCAGGACGAGAGTACCTTTGTGAATCATCTGTAATTACTGGCGAGTCCTTCAAAGGAGGATACACAGAATACATTACTGTTGTTGAGGACTTTGCAACCAGAGTTCCTGACAGCATGACGCCAGAATATGCAGCCCCATTATTTTGTGCAGGAATAACAGCATACAAGGCAGTAAAAGCCGCAGAGCCAAAACAGAATAAAAAGATGGGAATCTTTGGAATCGGAGGTGTAGGTCACATGGCAATACAGTTTGCAAGGATAGAGGGTTGTGATGTGGTTGCAGTGTCTAGGTCTCAGAATCATCTTGATGTGGCAAAAAGACTAGGTGCATCTGATGTGATGGCATTTTCTGAAAAACAGCCAGAGTTTCTAGACGCACTAAAGGAGAGACACGGTATGCTAGATGCTGCAATAGTATTTGCACCAGCAGACATTGTAACTGATACTGCAATAAAGTCAGTAAAGAAGGGGGGATTGATTGTGATTGCAACCGTAGGTGAGAACCCAACATTCATGGCGTTTGAGGAAAAAACAATCCGTGGAACACTCATAGGCTCTACTAAAGACATGGAGCAGGTAATCAAGATATGTGACAAAGAAAATATCGAGGTGATAACTCAGACATTCCCATTAGAAGAGGCAAATGATGTACTCAGAAAGCTAAAATATTCAGAGATTAAAGCAAGGGCGGTCTTAATCCCATGATTTTTGGTATCTGTAGTTAGATGTGTAATCTCTTTTCTGATTTGTTTGTAACAATTAATATAGTAAAATTATTTCAAAGTGTCGTGGACAAACACAGACCGTCAGATGAGATGATTAAAGAGCTCGATAACATGCTATCAAAGCTTAACGCCATGGAGATTGTTGCATCAGAGGGGTTTCAGAAAAATTCCATAAAGATTCACAGGGCCCTAGTCGAAGGTCAGATGCATTCAATCAACGAATTTCAACACTTGAAAAAAGCAATAGACTTGTTGACTGTACAGTTGTTCAAGATTCAAGACGACATTAGGAGTTGAGTGGGGTATCTAGCCCACATCTCGTACATCTAAAGAGGGTGAGATCTGCAAGAATTTCAGGTTTCATCTCAGCACCACATCGAGGACACGTGATTTGTTCGGGTTTTGGGTTTTTAGATCGTATGATATACTCGGACTTGGTTTCTGGAATATCAGCCGAGTTGCAGACAGGTTTGTATCTAGTCATTATTTTATAGAGTACGTGTTGTCTCTGTTCTAGACTTGACTCAAACAGCGGCAGAATTGCAAGATGCAGTGATTTCCCAGAGCCTGAATGCTCTGCCCAACATTTGTAGCGTGAATGCTTAACAAGAAATGCCTCATCATCTGTCTTTTCACAGTCACCGACATAGATAATATTGAATTTGTCCCGGGCTCGCGATAAAACTAGATAGACTAGTTTTTCCATCGGAGGGCCCCATTCTTCAAAGGGGACAGGTCCTAGAAATTCGTATTGAAGAATTTGAATGCTCAATGTTAATATTTGACATGTACTCTCTTTTCATCTTTTCCCCCACAAGGGATAGACAGGTTCTGATCGCAAAAATTCCGACTTGCAAAAAAGATTAAATTCAAGAGTTTATGATTTTCCGTAAATGAAAGATCCTCACAACTATGCCAAAGTGGGTTATTCCATGATTCTAGTGGCCGGAAGTTTGACAGCAATAGGTATCATAGCACTGTTGACGGCAGATAATGTGTTGTTTGCAGACACTATTTCAAGGGACAATACTGCTCATTTTAACGAATGCAAGACCAATGATTTTCAGACAGAGGGTTGTGAGAAATACTGGGACCGAATTAACAACAAGATTTCAGGAATTTACATAGATCTCGAAGAATAGATCATGATTCATTGGCAAAGTCTTCTAGTATGTTTTGATTTTTAGTTAGACGGTTCATGGCAAAAAAGGCACCACCTACAATTCCTGCCTGATAAAAGGTGTATAGAAAGACGCCTGACGATGTTGGATCAGATTTTGTGAAACTCAGTGCAAGCATTGTAAAAAAGACAAACGTTCCAACAAAGGTCACCACTCTGTTTAAGAATCCGGCATTCATTCCAACAATTCGCCTGGTGGCACTAGCCATCAGTCCGATACTTGTAATTATGAGAAAAGTGGCACCGCCGTTTGCAACAATAAAGTGGTTTGCCCAGTCTAGCAGTCCGTCTTCCAAGATTGCCATGGAAGGCATTATACTGCCGCCGTTGATGGCAAAATTTACAGAGCTAAACATACCACCTATGACAAAAAAGAACAAGAATATTTTTATGATGGATCTTTTTATCGGACTGCGAACTTCGGATGGTTTTACGGCACGTTCAGTAATTCTAAAACCATAGAGAAATCCTATGGCCATTGCAGGTAGAAACATGAGATTAATTAAAAGTGGAGATTCCTTGTTGAAAGATTCAATTTGGGGATGAAAGATCAGAAATAGTATGATTGCAAGTGAGGCAGAGATTATAAACAATACTAGTCCCACATGGCTGTGAACGCCTGATTCCCGACACTCGTTCCAATTGGACATTTTATAATCTCAAAAGAAAGCAATTAAAGACAAAATCCAAAAATCATTTGGTCAAATTATCAATTCTGTTTACCCTTTTTTAGTGAGATGTAGAAGAGATTTCGTGATGGGCAAGACTCTGGCAGTCATGGGAATAATTATCGTTATATTTGGGACAGTCTTTTACCTGCAAGGACAGTCCGTGTTAGGTCCCGAGTCGTCATTTATGTATTCAAATCCAAGCTGGATAACCCATGGAATCTATATCATTATTGTTGGAATTATTATTTTCAGCATAGGAGTAATCAAGAGATATCTCCACCCAAAATGATTGAATTGCTTTTCATTGACTGTAAAATTTTTGCCAAGCTTGACTGTATTTCACAATAACACATGTCTCAGAAACCAGCAGATAGGGGGTCTCTGGGTTTCATTATTTCTCGTAGCACAATAGTTGCAAAAGATCCTCTAGACAGGGAAAATTCCACCACATCGCCTTGTACAAAACAGTCTGTACAGCAGATTGCGGCCTGCCTAAAGCCCCCCTCACTGCTGACTTCTTGCATCTCTTTGATGAAAAAGTCTTTGGGGGAGATCTCCTCTTGTTGTAATATCTGAGAGATCTGAATATCAAATCTTGTTTTCTTGTAGTAGGAATAGCCAACAAAAGGCAACGCTAGATTCTGAATTACCCCCTTGACATGTCTTTTAATTATTCCATGATTATTAAAACAGACATCGCAGGGCTGCGCCTCAAACAGATTTTCACCGTCTAAAAATGCAGAGCTTAGGGACTGATTAAAGATAAAAGATTGGTAAGCCGCGATGTAAAAACGTCGTAGTGAGACAGGAATTGCGCGTATTGCACGGATTGCATCCCCATGCTCAATCATCTCTTTTAGAACAGTTCTTTCAGTGTCCATCGAGTATGGAACCATGTTGAGATATTGTTTATGGTTTGCCGGGTCTGCGAGTTTTTCTCGAATTTCAGTATTTTCTTTAGAATCATAAGGCGAGGTAAATGACAAGATAAGATCAACTGCTTTGTTAAAATCCCTTTCTAGTATTGCTTTGCCAACAAGATGAGTGACAGGTCTTTTTGAGCCAAAGCGCTGATAGCCATAAAAATTGAGAATTTTGTCATATTCAACAAATGATTCTAGGCCATTTTGACACTCTGAGATCTTTAACTTGAAGTGATTGCCTATCATGTCTTTTTTTGATAGTGGTTTTTTGACAAACCCAATTTTTTCAAGGGAATATTTCTCGCTTGAAAATTTGTCTATCGACTTTCTGCGGCTCTCAGAGCAGACAAACTGTTCTGTGACTGCCGATGCATCCTTTAGTCCCAGAGACTTTAGGCGTAGGCCTTTTTTTCTAAAGATTCCAGAGAGTGCATGATTGGTATCAATTTTTCTTTTTTTTAGTTTGTATACGGCATATCCGTTTTTCTGATTAACAGAGTCCTGTGCAGTCTGAGAGATTAGTTCAGTTACCTCAAAGTCCTCAAGACAGGCTCTGATCTTTCCGCCTATCCCGGCAAATTTTGTACTATATACAGAGATACCAATCTCAGAATCGATCTTTGGTATCACTGTACTGTCACTGTAACATATTTGCTAATTGTCACATCAGACAGTTGTGCACCAAGTAAAACCTTGTATGTACCAGGGGGTGCATCTTCTGAGGCAGTTATGGTTACAGAGACAGGACTGTCGAATCCAAAGATTTCAGAACGTTCAACTTTCAAAAAGTCATTAGCAGTAGACAAGACCAGAGAGTAGGGCGGCAGAACATTTTGAGAAGATATGGCATAGTCAAAGTCTACCATAGTTCCAGGTGCAAGTTTTAGGGAATCTGATTCGAGTTGAATTTCAACTGGTAATGGTACTGAGGTGTCAACTACACCGATGTTGTTTTCAACCCATTCTGTAAACCAGATTTTGTCACCATATATGGTAAAATCAAATACTTGGGCAATGCCACAGTCATCCAATACAGCAGTTCCAGAGTCACAATCACTCCAGGTGGGATTCTTTGAGGGTACATGATATTCCACAAGTGATTGAGACTCGGTGTCAAGTACAGATATGTTGTTGGCAATTTGTTCATTAAAGATGATTCTGCCCCGGTCATCAGATTCAATCCAGTAGGGTCCAGAGACGGGAGATTTGATAAGACCCGTCTGATTTCCATACGAACTAAGTGGCGGGTCTGATGTCACATACTGAGTAAATTCCTGGGATATAGGATCAAAATTAAATAATGATGATGAGGAGGTGTCTGCCAGCCATACAGAACCGTCATCCCCGACAACTGCGCCGTTTGGTGTAAGCAGTGCTACAGGCAGTTCGTATAATTCAAAATAGTCAAGCACCGGAAGTAACTCGTCATCTAAATCGGCAGTAGATGCAACATATTCATTTTGATCAAACTTTATCAAAACGCCGCCCTGCAGATACAGCCAGGTTGTAAACCAGACATTGTCGTTTGCATCTACTGCAAAATCAGCAGTTACAGAACCGTTCCTAGGAGACGGGACACTAAGATAGTTTATGTCCCCGTCAGATAAATTTGCATCCAAGAATGTAATCTTGTTTCCAGTAAAATCATTAACTATAATATTAGAGCCTTCAACGGACAGTTTTTGTGGCAAAGCATTCCCTTCGGAAGGATATGGCAATCGGTCATAACTCCCATCAAGTGTTGAGAATCTCCAGATGGAATCATAAACCTCATCAGTAAACCACACAGAACCGTCTGGAGCATAGTCAATTCCCCACATCATAGAACGGGCATCGGGTGGCCATTGTGGGTTATCATATTCAGTAAATTCTTCCATGACAGGATCAAATTTTGCTACTTTGCCAGTATTAGTTTCTGTAAACCAGACATTTCCGTCATAATCAGCTACAATCCCCAACGGGTTTGTACACAATGTTGGGATTGAAAATTCCTGAATATAGTCTGTAGATTTAGCATCACTTGAACCGCAATATCGGGGACGTTCCTCATCAGAAAAGTTATCTGCCGGAGTGCCAGTTATTGTGACTGTGGGAGAATCAGTATTAGGATCAATCCCAGGCAGCACAAACAGCACGGTTGAGGAGAGCAGGATAAATCCAAAAAATATAGTCACTAGGACTCCTTTTGTATTCACATTACAAAAAATAACAGACCTCGTTATATTCTATTCCAAGATAGATTATAGTAATTTAAGGCCGCCAGTAATCTTGTCAATCATAGCCCCCGGAGCAGGCCCAATCGAGATACATGTAGTGGTGCCAGGTGCCAGTTGAGTATGACCGGCATCAGAGACCTCAGACCAGGGAAGATTCAGATCAATTGCATGCCTCTTTATTTCGTCCAACTCTTTTATTCCTGAAACCTTGACTACAATTTTTTTTTGTTCTTTAAACCACACATTATACCACTCTGGAGAGGATTTTCGGACATGTTCTGCTCCAAGAACACAGGCATGACCCACCTGTGCGGCAATCTTTCCTCTTCCCATCCCGAGATCAGTTCGGACAGCTATCACCTGTTTTATATCATTCATACTATTGTCAAAAATGAGCTTTATGAAAAACTTTTGATTTATGATACTGTGAAGTTATCGGGACCTAGTCATACCTGAAATATGGATCATCCCAAATCCATCGATACCAACTTTGTTGCATAATTCATTAAATCGTACCAAAACCAACGATATGAATAATGCTAGGAGGCATTACAGTCATGATGTGGGTACAATATCGTCAATTTTGTCCAAATATTATGTAGAACTTGGAATTATGCAACAGACTAACGTATTGGGGTTACATATTAATGACATTTGTAGTAGTGTTCTCGGGACTTTTTCCAAATATTTTTTGGGTGGATGTTTGGATTCAAGTGGTATTGATTATGAGTGTTATGGGTCATAATATAGTTCGTGTTCTTAAACCATTATCAGGATCAAGAATGTTAGATAATACAGAATTTTAAAATTTCTTATCTGTTTTACAAGTTAGATGTTGTCATTTTTTAGCGGCTGTAACTACTATGTTCTTTCCGAGTTTGAATAATAACGAGTCAGGATTATTCAATGATTCAGCGATTGGTTTTGGAATACGGCAAATCAAACTTTCTGAACCGTCACGGTTCTTGCTTTTGTTTAGAGATACAACAAACTCTTTTGCATCTTTCTTCCAACGTGTCATGTACTTACGGTAAACAAATAGTTATTTATATTCTACTAATAACTGCACAGTTAAGTAAAGGTTATATAACCATACTGTTAATACCATTACGTGGTGAGTTCATCTAGCCGGGCAGGATGTCGCCCTGAAACGGCGTTTGTCTGTAGCGGACATCGTGGGTTCAAATCCCACACTCACCGTTTCTTTTAGTTTTATTTAATTTTTTTGGGTGATCTAGTTTGTTGCACAATTCCCATGATCTTTTGAGTTAAATAATTGCCAGAGAGACAGAAAGTCATGAGTTTTGATGTTGTGGTGGCAGGAGGAAGTGTAGCCGGACTCTTGTGTGCCAGAGAGATTGCCTCAAAAGGCTTTAGAGTGCTAGTCATTGAAGAAGATTACGAGATAGGAACACCAGAGCACTGCGGGGGCCTAGTAAGTGTGTCAGGACTAGAGGAGCTCGGGGTATTACCACATAGAGAAACTTTGGAGCACGCTATCGAGTCAGCTGAGATCATGTCACCTGACGGGCAAAGTTTTACAGTTAATTCAAAGAGACAGGGGGTAGTTGAGATTAGCAGGAGAGAGTTGGACAAGCAGATAGCTTTTCAAGCCCAGAGAGCCGGGGCAGTCATCAGGGTCAAAACCAGTTTTCAAGAGATTACAGATACCGGCATTAGAACCAGTGAGGAGAGAATTGATTGCAAGATTTTTGTAGATGCGCGCGGGGTTTCATCGTTAATTCACAAGGACAGGACTGGCATCTTATCATCGGCACAGTTTGAAGTCTATGCAGATTGGATTAAGAGAGGAGAGGTAAAAGTAATCTTTGATCAAGAGAGATATCCGGAATTCTTTGCGTGGATTATTCCGTCAGGTGAGGGCAGAGGCAAGGTGGGGGTTGCAGGAAGAGGAATCAAGGTATCTGAGACATTAGAAAGCATGCTCAAAGAGAGAGGCGAGTTCTCAACGATAAGGAAGATCTTTGCACCGATTTGGATCAAAGGTCCCATCAAAAACTTTGTGGAAGACAAGACCGTAATAGTTGGGGATGCCGCAGGACAGGCAAAGCCTACAACGGCAGGCGGAATCTTTACTAGCGGAATGGGTGGGATATATGCAGGACAGGCAATATCAGAATTTCTAAGTACTGGCAACAAAGAGTGCCTTGACCAATATCAGATAAGATGGACTGCAAGGTTTGGAGACGAGTTTAAAAAACAATTGTTGGCAAGAAAGATTTTAGGGCGGATAGACAACAATACAATCAACAAATTATTCGAGTCAATTACACCTGAGATTATAAATGAGATCTCAGAGAGAGATGATTTTGATTTTCATACGGGATCAATTATAAAATTACTTGGGCTAAAAAATTCCGTCAAGACAGCACAGACCCTGATTGGCGGCGAGATTAGAAAATTGCTGGGCTAAAAGACATTTGATTTCTAAGGAAGGTATAAATGATGTTTTCAAAAGATCGAGGCATGTCCTCTACTATTTCACTACCGACATGCAGTTGTTGCCTTAGACATATTATGCCAAATGATAAATGTGTAAAATTCAATTGTCCTGATTGTGGCGTAGATCTAATTTGGAGATGTCAGAGTTGCAGAGAAGCCGCACGAATCTATACTTGTTCCTCATGTAACTTTGAAGGACCATAAGATAGAGAGATGACTCAGTTACTATTAATCACTAAAATTCTTCCAAGCGGAACAGACGTAGATCTTGACAAGCTTGCAGAGTCCATCAAGGCCGCACTAAAAGAAGGAATTACAATGAAACGGCATGCAAGAGAGCCACTAGCGTTTGGTTTAGAGTACATAAAGGCAGAATTCATAGTTGATGACAAGGAAGGACAGATGGATGCCCTAGAAGAGTCCGTCAGGTCAGTTGACGGTGTGAGTGAATTTGAGGTACTCAACATGAGTCGGATGTCAGTTGACATGAAATAGGTGGTTTTTTGGTACGCAACGAAGAGTCCTTACAGATGAGAGTTGGAGAGGCAAAACAACGAGATGTCGGTAAGAAACGAGCTAGGATTGGGCCTGAAGCCATGGACTTTCTCAAGGTTACACCCGGCGATATCATCGAAGTGACAGGTTCGAGATCAAGCTGCGCAGTGGTCTGGCCAGTTGATGAGGACGAAAAGCTAACAGACATCATCAGGGTTGACGGACAGACTAGAAAGAACATTGGAGCATCACTGAATGATTTTGTAAGAATTAGAAAAGGCGCATCAAAGTTTGCAAAGACTGTCTCATTGATGCCAGTCAATGATTCTGTCACAGTTGACAAAGAATTCACAGACTTTGTAAAGAACAGATTGAAAGGATTGCCAATTATTCACGGAGATGAGATATCAGTGATGATTTTGGGAAATTCCATGGACTTTAAGATTACAAAGACAACACCAAATGGAATAGTCAAGATTGACCGTACAACAAACCTCAATATCTCAACGGAGACATCAGTTGATAGAAAAGTTCGGGTCACGTATGAAGAGGTGGGAGGGCTCAGACACGAGGTCAAGGCAATGAGGGAGATTGTAGAGCTGCCACTAAAACATCCAGAGCTGTTTGCAAGGCTAGGAATTGAGCCACACAGTGGAATTTTGCTGTATGGCCCGCCAGGATGTGGAAAGACACTGCTTGCAAAGGTCATGGCAAGCGAGTCTGAGGCAAACATGTTTCCAATTAACGGCCCTGAAATAATGAACAAGTATTATGGTGAGACAGAGGCAAAGCTAAGGGAGATCTTTAAAGAAGCAAAGGACAACTCGCCGAGCATAATATTCATAGATGAGATTGACGCCATTGCACCAAAAAGAGAAGAGGCATACGGCGATGTTGAAAAGAGGGTTGTTGCACAGCTATTAGCATTGATGGACGGCCTAAATGACAGAGGAAATGTCATTGTCCTCGGAGCCACAAACAGGCCAGACAGTGTGGATCCGGCGCTTAGAAGACCGGGAAGATTTGACAGAGAGTTTGAGATATCAGTACCAAATGAGGATGAGAGGATGGAGATTCTTGTGATTCATACGAGGGGAATGCCAATCAGCCAGGCAGTAGATCTCAAAGACCTGTCATCAGAGTTGCATGGATATACAGGAGCAGACATAAAGTCACTGTGTAGAGAGGCGGCTCTAAAATCAATTAGGAGATACCTGCCAGAGATTGATCTTGAGACTGAAGAGATTCCCTCCAAAGTATTGCAGTCCATGCAGATCAAACTGATTGATTTTTACGATGCAATGCAGGAAGTAATTCCTACAGCGATGAGAGAGTTTTATGTTGAGAGGCCAAAGGTGTGGTGGCAAGATGTTGGCGGACTAGAAGATATCAAAAAATCACTATCAGATAATCTAATCGTGGCTATGAAAGAACCGGCCAAGTTTACAAAGATGGGGATAAGACCACCAAAGGGAGCTCTGATTTATGGCCCACCCGGATGTGGTAAGACACTGCTCGGACGGGCATTAGCTACTGAGACTGGCGCAAACATGATCCTAGTTAGAGGGCCTGAGATACTCTCAAAGTGGCTAGGCGAGTCTGAAAAGGCCATAAGGGAGATATTCAGAAAGGCAAAATCATCTTCGCCATGCGTTGTAATCCTAGACGAGCTAGACTCGATAGCCAGATACAAGTCAGGTGAGGGGGGGACAAGCGAGACAATTCTAAGCCAGCTCCTAACTGAGATCGAAGAGGGGTCACCACGTGTGGTCGTTATTGGAATCACAAACAGACCAGATGTTTTAGACAGCTCTCTGCTTAGAACAGGCAGGCTGGATCTAGTACTGTATGTTGCACCGCCAGATGAGAAAGGCAGGCTGGAGATAATCAAGATTCTAACAAAAAAGATGCCGTTGGCAAGTGACGTAAAACTACAAGAGATTGCAGTATCTACCCAAAACTATACCGGAGCAGACCTGGCAGCATTGTGCAGAGAATCTGCTGTCGGAGCAATGAGAAATAATTCATCAAAGATTTCAAGCCATGACTTTGCAGACAGTCTGAAACAGATAAGACCGTCCATTACCAAGGAGGTCGACCAGTGGTATAATACTGTAAAGGAAAGTATATCTAACGTCGTACCAAACACAAAGGATAAAACATTCTATGGATAAAAATGGCAATACCAATCAGAAATACTGTATTTGAAAAGATAAAGGAATCAAACCGCCTGACAGACGTTGAACTCTTCAAGGGTCTAGTCAAAGACGGGCATGCCATAGCAGAGGCCAGATTCAACAAGATTCTTTTGGATTTAGAGATCCTAGGCCTCATCACAGTGTCATGGATTACAAAAGATGAACGCAGGATAGAGGTATCAGTTGTAGAAAACAAAGTCGACGCAGTTGAAGAGCAGATAAAAGAGACAGTTGAGAAAGACTATGAGGCCAGTTTTCCAGGTGTTGACAAGTAATCAAAACAAGGCAACGTGAAAAGCCGCATCCAATGCAACTGCTACAAATATTATTGTAAGATAGGGAGCAGTCACCTTGTATGCCTTCCAAGCAAACTCGGATGTTGGGTTTTTAGTTAGTCTGTAGTGATAGACAAGCATAAGCCCTCCAGAGACTGCAGCAATCACGGTATAGACAACACCCATCCCGTCTGGAATAAACACGAGTATCATAGAGTAGGGAATCAAAATTAGTGTGTTGCCCAAGATGAATTTTGATGTTCGCTGCATTCCAATTACTACTGGAAGCATCGGAACTTTGGCTTGTGCATACTCGTCTTTGAGCTTCATTGCAAGACACCAAAAGTGGGAAGGTGTCCATACAAAGACAAGGAACCCCACAAGGAACCCCAGCATATCCATGCTGCCAGTAGCTGCTGTCCATCCAGCCCAAGCAGCAGCGCTTCCTGCAATACCTCCGATTACAATGTTTAGAGTATTCTTTCGTTTCAGCCAGACCGTATAGATTACCACGTATGAAAAGATGCCAACTGCAATAAAGAACGCAGAGACTGGGTTTAATGCAAGGTATCCATAGATTACAGATATGCAGCTTGTGGCTAGGCCGTATACTAGCACATGGGATGCCGCCATTCTTCCAGAAGGTATCGGGCGGGTGCTAGTTCTTGTCATTTTGAGATCAATGTCCTTATCATAATAGTGGTTCAATGCGCTCGAACCAGCTGATGCCAATGCACCTGCAACTATAATATGCAGATACAGCCAATAGTCAAGTTCAGGAATATCAGGGACAAGCTTGCTTGCAGCATACATGGAGGTAACAGCAGTAATTACCAACAAAACGATAATTCGGGGCTTGGATATCTCCAATATTTCATTAAATCCCAATTCACTCTATTCTATTCAAAGCCATTTAATTTATTTGTCCATTCGAGTCCTATCGTGATATTTCGCAAGGAATAAGTATCTAAGCCCTATCAGCCATTTTAAATGAGTAATTGGGACCTCATGATGCCAGGAATGGGACTAACGGCTATAGGATTAGCTGGTCTTACATTGTCATATGCAGGCATTGCTCACACGTTTATTGATGGCATGCACGCACTCACGGGTCTTACCATGTTTGTAGGCTTGATCTTTCTGGCAGTAGGCATATTGGATGGCGGGATCTCAACTAGTAACAGAGCCAAGGCAACAACACTGGTAATTCTGTCCATAGCGCTAGGATTTGGGATGTATGCCATGACGGCAAACACATCAAACTTTACAGTCACCATAGCCGGAATCCTGCTGGCCATTGCGTTTCCTGCAATAGTCATAGCATATCTGGCAATGAAACATCCTACAATCGTAAAACCTGTCGGGACAATTGTCGGGCTGGCATCTGCCATAGGAGTAGTCATGTGGATATCATTTGGAATTTTTGCAGCTCCTGACACATACATGATTCCCCAGAACATCGAGGAGCCTGTAAAAGATATTGTTCCTTTAGAACCGGTGTATAAAATTGATATTGTTCCAGAGTTCTCAGTGGAAGGAAAACCAAATTATAAACCAAATATGGCAACAGTTCCACAGGGACATGTCATACAATGGACAAACACAGACTCTGTTTCACATACAGTAACAAGCTCAGAAGATTTTGGAGAGACGTTTGATTCCGGACTTGTTGATGCAGGTGATACATTTACACTAGATACAAAGGATTTGCAAGCTGGCAGGTACGAATATCTGTGTGGCGTACATCCCTGGATGGGTGCAACATTTGTGATCAAAGAACCAGGCAAGATTACAATTCCCAAGGGAGCTGCAACTCCAAGTGACGAGCAGATTTACTATGACCCGGAATCCATAAGCGTTTCTGTTGGAGATAGCATACTTTGGGAGAATGTAGATGACACACTGCACACTGCAACGTCAGGTAGTCCAGACACAGGAGCTGATGAGATATTTGATTCAGACATATTATCTGCAGGAGACACATACGAGTTTACGTTTACAGATGCCGGAACCTTTGACTATTATTGCATTTTACACCCATGGATGACGGGAACCGTTAAAGTAGAATAGATTTGCAGAGAATCAATATATCACAATCATACAGAGATGTTCTGACAGAGCATGCCAAGAATGAGGAACCCAACGAGTCATGTGCAATGCTGTTTGGACGAGACGGGGTTGTCTCTGAGGTTTTTTTGACAGAGAATATCACAAAGTCACAGTCAAGTTTTGAGATTTCAAGTGAGCAGCTAATCCAGGGATATGATACTGCCAAAGAGCGAGGGGTGGATGTGGTGGGAATATTTCACTCTCATCCAAATTCAGAGGCATATCCATCAGATACGGACAGGCAGTTTATGCGAGGTAATCCCGTAGCATGGATAATCTACTCTGGAATAAACAGAGATCTCAGGGCATATTTTTTAGAATCAGAGATAGTAGAGATCCCAATAGAGGGGTGATTTCAAGTTGATGATCTTTGAATTAAATAGGCCTTTTTTTTATGACATTTGTGGAAATTCATGTATACGACACATATGTCAAAGCCGCAGATGGCCATACCATACACTTTGATGTAATTACTGGTGAAAAAGACCATGACAAGGCCATAACATATGGCAAAGAGTGGTTAGAATCCATCAACGAAGGAAAGGCAGAGATGACTACAAACGAATGCAAGTTCTGCCATTCAGATAACGCACCAGAGCCTGTAGAACAGGCAATAAAGGAGAAAGGCTACTTTATCCAAAAGATGGATGGCTGTCCTTAAACTTTTTTTTTCTTCTTCTTCATCATCAAGATCATGTTTTTTAGACTGGACTAGACAGGAACTGTATGTCAAAAAACAGATACTCGAAATGGACAGTAGAAGGAGACAAGAAGATAAAATGGTTATGCGGATGTTTTCAGACCGTAGATAACTATTTCAAGTTCTGCGATACACACAATGTGACTTTGAAGAGGGCTATCCAGTCCCAGATTGACGAGTTGGATATGACATTGATCGTTGAGGACTAGATTGGAATTATTGCCACAAATGCAGCTACAAAGACAATCGCAATGGTGTTTAGCAACTTTATGACAGTGTTGAGTGCGGGACCTGCAGTATCCTTGTAAGGATCACCTATTATGTCACCGACCACTGTAACCTTGTGGATCTCAGAACCCTTTTCACCCTTCATCTCGACTAGCTTTTTTGCATTGTCCCACGCACCGCCGGTGTTTGCCAAGTGGTATGCAAGCAGGATTCCAGTAACTACAGACCCCATAAGCAGTCCTGCAACGGCAGTCGGACCTAACAAGAGTCCAAGGATAATTGGAGCAGTGATTGCAACAAGGGCCGGTTTCCATAGCTCCCTAATTGATGCAACCGTAGCAATGTCTACACATTTTGCATAGTCTGGTTTTGATTTGCCCAAAAGGATTCCAGGGTCTGCTTTGAATTGGCGCCTTACCTCATCGACCATCTTTCCTGCAGCTCTTGAGACACCGTTAATGAGTTGTCCTGTGATGATAAATGGTATCAGTCCGCCAATTAGCAGTCCTACTATGATTGCAGGGTTGGTCAGACTATAATCTAGCGTTATGTTTGAAAATACATGGGCCGCCTCAAACTGAAATGCCTGGAGCATAGCAAGAGCTGCTAGTCCCGCACTAGCAATTGCAAAGCCCTTGGTAACTGCCTTGGTTGTGTTTCCTACTGCATCAATCTCATCAGTAACCTTGCGGTTTTCTTCTCCCATTCCAGTCATCTCTACTATTCCGCCTGCATTATCAGCTATTGGACCAAACGCATCAATACTTAGAACTATTCCCGCCAGACTCAGCATTGCCATAGCAGTCAGGGCAGTGCCAAAGATTCCATAGAGTACCGGATCTTCACCTGCAGGAGTAGCAAGTGATGCCAGGCTGTAAGATATGATAATTGCAACAACTAGTGCAATCATGAACGGACCTGTTGATTGCATGCCCTTGATAATTCCCATCAATGTAAGTGATGCATACCCCCATCGTGCCGAGTCTGCAATCTCACGGACTGGTTTTTGTTTGTAGCTGGTATAGTAATCTGTGATCTTTTGAATAACCGGAACAAGAATGACGCCTATAACTGTAGAGCCAAAGAGGGCATATGAGGCCATAGAGTCTCCAATGAACTGGGTGATAAACACATAGTTGAGCCCGATTGCAATGGTAGCAGAGACATAAAACGAGCGATTAAGGGGCTTCATTACATCTGTGATATTTTTAGAGCCAACAATTACAACACCTATAATTGATGCAATCATTCCTGATGAGCCAATCAGTATAGGATAGAGGAAAAAGTTTGGTGCTCCAATCAATGCTGCAATTAACAATGCCGCAAGGATAGTAACAATATAAGACTCGTAGACATCAGAGCCCATTCCGGCAGCATCGCCGACATTGTCTCCCACGTTGTCAGCAATCGTGGCTGGATTTCTAGGATCGTCTTCTGGGATGTTTACCTCGACTTTGCCTACAAGGTCGGCTCCCATGTCTGCTGCCTTTGTAAATATGCCTCCCCCAATTCTGATAAATAATGCAATAAGGCTTGCCCCAATTCCGACACCTGCAATGGTGATTGGATCAGGATAGATCAGATAAAGACTCGTGATTGCCAAAAGAGCCATTGCCGGTACTGCAAGACCAACTGTAGCCCCGCCTCTAAAGGCCATGGCAAATGTCTTGCCAAGTCCACTGCCACTAAGATTGGCAGCTCTGACTGCGGCTTTGACTGTAATTTTTAATGAGATGACTCCGGCTACTGCAGACAGTGTTGCGCCTACTGCAAACGCAAGTCCGTTTGATGGCTGAAGAAACGCGCCGATAATAACTGATAATGCTATTGCAACAGGAACTATGATCTTCATCTCTCTTTTTAGAAATGCGCCTGCGCCCTCCTTGACGGCATTTGAGATATTAATCATCTCTTGGGTTCCGGGGGGCTGTTTTGTAATCCATACAACTAGACCGCCTGCAACCAAAAACGATGCAATTCCTGCTACAAATGGCAGAATCTCTGGAAGTTCCATGCTATACTCTGCTTGCCCGAGGCTTGTAAATATAAATCAAATAGCAGAGATCTTGTTTCTTTTTCTGTATGGAGGGAATGTTTTTCCTCGGAGTCCCTGTCTTACCAATTTGTTGAATCTCTTACCATGAGCAAGATATTGAAATCTCATGTGGATTAGTTCATGGACGATGGTATTCTCAAGTATCTTCTCATCAGGAATTTTTCTCACATTAACAAAGACAAGGTTGTGTTGTAGGTACGATACTCCATAATACTTGTATGCCGATGTGCGTCTGCCTTCAGTCATCTCTTTTGGAGCATCCAACACATCCTTGGTAGTTAAGAGAAGTCTAGGTTCGGGGATAGAGAAGCGGTTTGAGTAAATGCCGACTTTTTCCATGATTTGTAATCTGAGATCAGGGTCTATCTTCACAGTCTCACATTATGAGATATGTGTTTATTCGGACATGTCAAATATTGTATAGGTAAAATTAAACACGTTTGACTACACACATCTCGCCCCCAACCATCTAGGCAGTCAGTGACTATATCAGACCAAAGTACGACTGGTATTGTATGGCAGTAAGATCAAGTGGCCAGGTCAGTCAACTCTTAGACTGTCAAAGAGTGTATCACAGTGGGTTATTGTAAATGTCTCAACTGCACCAAGCGTGTCACGCCATTTTGGTATAGTCATATCAGCACACATGCTAGTCACCTCATCTAGATAGTCATCAAAGACAAGCCAGACATCTTGTGGGTTTGCAGACCGTGTAAATGCATCAGCAAAGTTTACAGTGCTTACTGCTACAAACAGGTTGTTTTGGATATCGGTGATATACTCTTTCTGAGCCTGTACATCCTCAGGGGTACCTAACCGTGTCAGGTGGCCAGAGACTAACACATCAAAGTCAAATTTCAGTATATCGTCATGTATTTCTATAAAAGCTGGAACGTCCTCAGCTATTGCCAAGTCCTTAAACGGAGTCCATCCGGGAAAGACAACATCGACGAGCATCAGCACCTTTTGTTGTGGGGCATAGGCAAAGATGTTTCCAGGGGAATGATTAGTTCCAGGATATGACAGGTGCAGTGTCTGATTGCCTACAGTCAATGTATAGTTTTCATCAAATGTTACATCAGGAATTGGCCTGTCAGGATCGTTTATCTTTGCTAGTTTCTGAGCAGCCTCACTTTGTGCAATGAATGTTGCATCAGAGAACAGGTGTGCCGCATCGACATGATCGGCATGGTGATGGGAATAGACAAAGTGGGTTACTGATTGTGTAGTAACGTCAGATATTGCGTTGACTAGGTTTTGGCCAATGCTTGGGGGAGCGTCAACTAGTATGACTCCGTCATCAGAGACTAGAAACATTGCCTGATATAGTCCATCAGTTACCCAGTATAGTCCGTCATTAATCTCCTCTACAAAGTATCCCTTTTCAGGTATTGCCTGACCAATGGCATTTGCCGGAACAGGTGTTGGTGCAACGATATAATTTTGGTTTGTTGCCTCACAGTTTTGTGTTACACCGCCGGCGCAGATATCTTTGCCTGCTCCTCCATCAATGACATCTGCTTTGCTAAAAGCTAAAATTATGTCATCGCCCATACTACCATATACAGTATCGTTACCAGAACCGGTTCTAATGTTGTCGTTGCCTGCTCCTGCAAGAATGGTATCATCTCCCTTTCCTGCATCAACATAGTCATCACCATGTCCGGCCACAATACAGTCATTGCCGTCTCCTGCCCTGACATAGTCATTGCCGTTTAATGCCAAGATAAGATCGTCATTATCGGTGCCCACGATGATCTCGGCATTGTTAGTTCCACGAATGACATTGTATGCAGATTCAGGTAGACCACAAAAACTCTCCTGTGTATCTTCCACACCGATCTGATATGTCGTAACCGTATCACCTGCCTCGGTGGCAGGTGCTAAAGGTGGTTCATCGTTTGGACTAGCATCCTCTGAGATGAGCCCTGGTTCTGTCTCATCAGAGTCAAAAATAATCAAGGAGATTGTCTTTTGGGATTCTGCAAGTGAGGGAATAACAGTAAACATAATCATAGTTGTAAATATGGCTACAAATATCAACGAGATTAGCAAAATAGTAGTGGTTTTCATTTAGATTTACTGCCATAACAAGATAATTAAATCGTATGAAGCCCGCCCACATCTGCCATAAGCAGTTTGGACTGCTCTATTCAAAGTTAAGGCATCTAGCACCAACACTAAAAGAGTCAGGTAGGAACCAGCAGTGTACATGTGTTCAGAGTACCTATTGACATATATTTTTAAAGATGCCAAAAAACGAACGTCATGGGCAAAAAAAAGTTTCTCATTGTTGGAAGTGGAGGGCGTGAAAGTGCTTGTGCCGTACGACTTGCAAAAGACACAGAGTTGTATGCAGTTATTGGCCACAAAAATCCGCTCATCGTGGATTGTGTTAAACAGTCAGGTGGAACATACCTGGTCGGTGATGCCAATGATCCACAGGTAGTCTTGAATTTTGTAAAAGAGCATGCAATTGATTATACTTTTGTGAGTTCTGACCAGCCATTAGCTAATGGTGTTATTGACGTTTTGCTTGAGAATAATTTCAAGGCTGTGGGAGGAACACAAAAAGCAGTACGCATTGAGTGGGACAAGGTATATTCGATTGAAATGATGCAAAAAATATGTCCCGAGTTTACGCCTTTTTACAGAGTTGTTTCAAAAGTAGAAGAGTTGCAAGATACACTATCAGAGTTTGAATCACGGGGACTTGGTGTGGTGGTAAAGCCCCAAGGCCTTACAGGGGGCAAAGGTGTAAAGGTAATGCCTGAGCATTTATCAACATATCAGGACTGTATTGATTATGCAACATTTCTTTTCAAGAACAAAGACGAAAAAGTTTTGTTGGTAGAGAAACTATGTGGTATCGAGTTTACCATTATGGGAATTACAGACGGGGAGAACCTCATAGTATCTCCAGCAAGTTATGACTATCCCTTTAGATATGAAGGGGATACAGGTGCAGGAACCGGAGGCATGGGTTGTTTTACAGATTCATACAAGCTCCCGTTTATGAGTGAGGATGATTTGAATGATTGCAAAACAATAATGCAAAAAATAATTGATGAGATGAGGTCAAAGAATCTCCTGTTCAACGGAGTTCTCAACGGAGGATTTTTCAAAACACGCAAAGGTATCAAGTTTATGGAGTTTAATGGACGCCTAGGTGATCCTGAAGGAATAAACATCCTCAGCGTTCTTGATGGATCTTTTTCAGAGCTGATAATACATCTTTGGAACAAGACACTATCAAAAGACGTTGTCTCTTTTGTCAAAAAGTCAAGTGTTTGCAAATATTTGGTTGCAAAAGAATATCCTGACGAAAGCGACAAAGCCGTCTCTTTTACTCTTGATGAAGAGGCCATCACTGACCTTGGTGTAAAGACATTCTTTGCCTCCTGCATAAGAACCGGCGAGCACCAATACGAGACACTAAGAAAGTCACGGGTTGTTGCATTTTGTGTTGTTTCAGACACCATAGAGTATGCTTCATCTTTGATAGACAAAGCAATTGACATGCATGTCAAGGGCTCACTAGAGTACAGGCGCGATATTGGTTCCAAAGAGAGCTTGGACAAACTAGATAAAATAGTTAGTGATGAACTGACTGTCAGGTAAAGACCATAGAATAGGCAGTAATGGTAAGTTTGTGAATAATTATGAGGTACCTTCTTAAATACAAAGTTAACCAATGTAATACATGATTGATCCCAAGAAAATAACTATGAAAATGGATGATATCAGAGATACCTTGGCTAAAAGAGCTCATGATGAATGGGTAGCACTAGGTAAGGAAGATTAATCATTCATTCATTATTTTTAGGAATGCAGTATCGAATAAAGTGTTTGTCGGTTTCCTCTACAACATATTTGGCAAACCAATTTCTCATCAGAGTCCATTCTTCAAGATCTTCATCATCTGATGAGACCTTCAAGCCAATGTCTTTAGCCAAGTTCTTGTCAATAACAAAATCGTGTGTAGGTAAACTGAAAATTAGATCATTTGAAATCTTTTTAATCTCTTGTTCATTATAACCGGCTTTCTTAAGAATTGTGTAAAGATATTTTACACTGGTTATACATAGTCTATTAAATTCTTCATACACCACAGGGTCTATCATATCCATCATGTGTCTATCTGGATAACCAACCTCTTGCTCATGTCGTTTCTCAAATTTTAGATCTAATCTTTTCTTGGCCCTTAAAATAGAATTTGCAGATACAAAGCCATGATCTTTGTAGGATCTTTGTGGATCAACAGGACTCAATTGACTCATCATTCCCATTCGTATTGTATTCCCAGTTAGAGCTAAAAGTGTTCCACCACTAGCGGCTATGTGAGGAACAAATACTGTAATGTCATCAAATGTATCCCTAATTGCTTGCGCAATTTTAAATGATGAATTTACTCCGCCTCCAGGCGAGTTAACAAGTAAATACACTTTCTTTGTTTTCATTTTTACAATATGTTGTGTAATGTCTTTGAGGGCTTTTTTCATTCCAAATTCATCTATAATGGTAATGGTTGCCTTGCCTGAACTTACTGGGCTATATTGTCGTGGAATGTATGAACCAATAAATGCCAATAAAACTATATTTTTCTTGTCACATAATTCCTGTAATGCTTTATCTTGTTCAATTTCAGCATCAATGAATTCTTCATGGCCTTGTGGAATGTCTTGTTTACTCAAGATAACCAAGAGTGGGATAATAGCCACTTTTATTCATAACGATTATCATAAAGTTAGATTTTTTGTAACTATGACATGTAGGGTTGAGAATTAACAGGGTCAGAAGTTTTAGCAGAGTAATCACAAATCATACAGCCACCGTCTCATCATACCCCGATTATTCCATTAGATCAAGTAATCTTTGGGCTTTATTTCTAATTTCGGAAGTGATTCTAACTATTACTAGTCCCTCATTTGGCTGACCATACAAAACAATGGCGTTTTTGGGGGCATAAACACATACAGGAAGAACCAGGAGGTCTTCCTCACCATTAACTAAGATGGTTGTAGGGGGTTTCATGCAAAGCGCTTTTTTAATTACATCAATGCTCTGATCTGTGATCTCGGCGGCAGGATTATCAACTGTTAGTTCAGTTGCACCGGCTAGTTTTGGAGGTTCTCTTTTTTCTCGTCTCTCCTGACTGTCAATAATCTGCAAAGAGGGGCCAAGTCCAAGACTAATCATTTTTTCACTGGTTCTGTCACCCACGGTAATCACATACGAGTCCTTTGAGAGATGCTTGCAGATCTCACTTTTCTCAGTTTGTCCTTCAGGCAAGAGTATTCCTAGAGGTATCTTCAGTTGGGCTCTAAGGGAATCAGGCAGTTTCACAGGAATCGAGACTAGTTTGTACTTGCGTCTGGCAGAGGCTCCTTGTCATGACTTTGAGATGCCATCTCTTCTTGAAGTTTGGCTGCAAGAATGCTACATTGCGCTGCAATGTTTTTTGCACTTTGTCTAAAGGCATCTGAGCTTGGAGAATCAGGGTTTGTAATCATTATAGGTTTGCCTAAATCAGAGCCAGTCATGATTTCAGCATTTAGTGGGATTTCACCCAAGAAAGGTATGTTAAATTTTTCACTGATCTTCTTTGCACCGCCTTCGCCAAATATGTAGTGCTTGTGAGCGCAGTTTGAACAGACAAAGTGATTCATGTTTTCAACCACACCAAGTATTGGAACATTTAGTTTTTCAAACATAGAGACTGCCTTTACTGCAACATCACTTGCAATGTCTTGTGGAGTCGTAACAACGAGAATGCCTGTAATCGGAATTGTTTGTGCAAGTGTAAGAGGAATGTCTCCGGTTCCCGGTGGAAGGTCTACAATCAGATAGTCTAGTTCAGACCAGTTCGTATCAACGAGGAATTGTTTTAGGATTCCAGAGATTATGGGTCCTCGATAGATTGCAGCCTGGTTTGATTGATCGGCAAAAAAGCCAAACGAGACGACCTTTAATCCATTAGAGTCTGCCGGTTGCAGTTTGTTTTCCTCAACATTCATGGATCCGTCCTTCATTCCAAGCATCAGCGGAATGCTAGGACCATAAATATCAGCATCCAACAGACCCACCTTAGCTCCTGACTGTGATAATGCCAAAGCCAAGTTTAGTGATACAGTTGATTTTCCAACTCCGCCCTTTCCACTTGCAACACCGATAATATTTTTAACAGTTGCCATTCCTGTGTCATCATCAAGTGAGCGGCCTTCCATGACTTTGGCAGTTACGTGTAAATCAAAGTTTTTCAGATCAGAGAGTTCGGCAATTGCCTTTCTGACATCGTCTTCAATCTCTACATTAAAGGGACATGCGGGAGTAGTCAGTTCTAGAGTAAATTTGAGATTTCCATCATCGAGTTCCAGGTCTTTGATCATGCCCATAGATACAATATCTTTCTTCAAGTCAGGATCAATTACAGTGCTGAGTTTCTCAAGGACCTGATCGACTCCAACCATTGTGTAAAAAAGTCAGTCCACATTATTTAAACATAAGTCAGTAGGGTTCTGTGTAATCTTTGGGAGTTATGCTTGAAATAAGAGATTTCCCAAGAATCAGTCCAAAATTACCTAAACATTCATAAATTGAAAATCGAAAATAACTGTACATTTGTTTTCCATATCTACCTTATTTGATGTTGTCAGGATTCCTCCAAGCCTGTTTGGAACCACACTAAAAAAGGCGGCAATAAACATTCTCAAAGAAAAGTACGAGAGTATGATTAATGCAGATTTGGGGTATATCATCATGATTTTAGATGCCAAGGTCAACGAGATGGGAAAGATGATTGCCGGAGACGGGGGAACATTTCACAGAGTCGAGTTTGAAGCACTGACATTTTATCCAAAGTTACAAGAGATTGTACAAGGTGAGATTGTAGACATTACAGACTTTGGAGCGTTTGTGAGGATTGGTCCTACAGATGCGCTACTTCACCTATCACAGGTTATGGATGACTATCTAAAGAGCGATGTAAAGTCAGGTATGATATTGGCAAATCAGAGTGGAAGAACACTCAAGGTTGGTTCTCAGCTTCGTGCAAGAATAACTGCCGTCTCGTTAGGAAAAGCCGCCGCTATGGGCAAGATTGGGATTACATGTAGACAGCCATTCTTGGGTGCAGACGAATGGATTGCAGAAGAGATTAAAAAATCAGAGAGCAGTGCAAAGCCTGCAAAAGTAGAGGCAAGTTAAGATGGCAAGAGAGATGGCATGTCGTAAATGCAAGTTTGTCACAACAGGAAAGGTTTGTTCTGCTTGCAAATCATCTGACCTGACACCGGACTGGAGCGGGATTGTTCTTGTAGTTGATCCAACAAATTCAGAGATTTCAAAGACACTTGGAATTACTCAGAAAGGCAAATATGCAATCAAGGTAACATAGAATATTTCTAAATCTTAAATTAGACTGACATATTATCATACTATTGGATTATAAAAAACAGCTGTTGCAGTTTCTTGCTGAAGACATAGGCAAAGGAGACATTACAAGCAGACTGCTACCAGATAAGAAAATAACGGCCAGGATCATCTCTAGGGAGAATGCCACACTAGCTGGTGTGGCACATGCAAAAGAGATCTTTGTATCAAGGAATTGCAGTGTCAGAATACAAAGAAAAGACGGCTATATGATCACAAAAAATCAGACAGTAATGACTATCACAGGAGATGCAAGAGATGTCCTTTCATGTGAGAGAACAGCGTTGAATCTCATGGCAAGAATGAGCGGCATTGCCACTATGACAGGAGCACTTGTAAAAAAGATTCCAAAAAAGACAAAGTTGTACGCCACAAGAAAGACGGCTCCGGGTCTTAGATACTTTGACAAAGAGGCAGTTATGATAGGAGGGGGAGAAAGACATAGACTCAGACTAGATGAGATGGTGATGATCAAAGACAATCACATTGCAGTAGAAGGATCGTTATTATCATTGATTAAAAAGGCAAAAAAGAGATATAAGAAATTTGAAGTCGAAGTCGAGAATACGTCTGATGCCGTCTTGGCTGCAAAGGAGGGCGCAACGATTGTCATGTTGGATAATTTCACCCCATCACAGATAGAAAAGACCGTCAGGACACTCAGAGATCAAAGGCTAAGAGATAACGTGCTACTAGAGGCGTCAGGTGGAATCAATCCTAAAAACATCTCAAGATATGGCAAGACAGGAGTGGATATTATCTCAGTTGGAAGCATTACAAGTTCTGCAAGTGGAATAGACATGAGCTTGGAGATTTAGTCTAGTTGTCCTAAAAGATTAGAGACTGCCTTGTTTTTGGGGTCTATCTCCCGAATTTTGTCACAGCATAAAATGATGTGTTTTGCATCCCCCAACTTTTGATGAGAATATGCCTTTAGCAACAAGACGTCTACATCATACGTGCCAATCTCAAGGGCTAAATCAAGATAGTGTATAGCAGTCTTGTACTTTTTTTTCAGATAATATATTCCCCCCACAGTAAACAAGATGTCATGGTTGTCTGGCACCTTTTGCAGATATTCTGTGCCTGATTTCAGAGCCTTTTCATAGTTCTTTGCTTTGACTAGTTTTTTAATCTCTCTGAGTTTTTGCACGTTCTTTTTCTTTTGAGGATCTTTGGGCTCTCGAGAAAATAATCCAGTCATTATATAACCATTTAGCTGATTGCAAGCATTCTGTTGATGGCCCTACGGGCCTTGTCTGCAATCTCTTTTGGAACCGTAATGACATTTTTTTCATTTATCAGCGAGTCGTATACTTTTTCAAGTGTTATCATCTTCATGTATTGGCATTCTGCCTTTTCAGATGCCGGAATGAACGTTTTTCCTGGGTTTTGTTGTCTCATTTTGTACAAGATTCCGGTTTCAGTGGCAACTACAAAGTTTTTGGCCTTGGACTCTCTGACATGGTTTAGCATCCCGTCAGTAGAGAGAATCGAGACCTTTTGATCATCAAAACTTCCATCTGCAACATCATATAGTAGCGGTGTTGTGCAGCTGCATTCAGGGTGGATGAGAAATTCGGCATCCTTCACAGAGGCCAGTTTTTTAGTAATGTCCTCAGGAGTGATTCCGGCATGAACATGGCATTCTCCTGCCCAGATATACATATTCTTTCTTTGTGTCATCTTTGCCACAAAGGATCCAAGGAACATGTCAGGCAAGAACAGTATCTCTTTGTCTTTAGGAATTGCTTTTACAACGTTTACAGCATTTGATGACGTACAGCAATAATCAAGTTCTGCCTTTATCTCTGCAGTAGTATTGACATATCCCACAGTAATGGCGCTTGGGTGTTGTCTCTTCCAGTCCCGTAGTTCATCGACAGTGATTGAATCAGACAAGGAACATCCTGCTTGTAGGTCAGGCAAGAGTATCTTTTTATCCGGACTGATAATTGCTGCAGTCTCTGCCATAAAATGCACGCCACAAAACAGAATTGTCTTTTGATCAACTGCCGCTGCCTGTCTAGACAATCCCAGTGAATCACCTGTAAAATCAGATATGTCTTGTACATCAGGAATCTGGTAGTTGTGCGCCAAAATTACCACATCCTTTTCTTTCTTGAGTTTCAGGATCTCATTTTTGAGTTCGGAGGACTGTTGTACTAGCATAAACAGCAAGAATTTGAGTGTGAGGTGATTTAAAGAATGGGAAGTAGTCCAGAATTCTCTGAAAAACTCTCAAAGGTGGCAATTATTGCCATATTACGTTCCAATCTTAATATCATCAGAGCAATACTGTCTTAGGGTCCTGATTGCAGACAGGACTGCAAGCCTGCTTGTCTTGGGATTGTTGGCATCAGGTAGGTTCTCTGTAGTAAAGGTCATCTCCCCGAATTTGCCTTTGGCTTTGATGTGATGAGTATTTCTGTCAGTGCCAGGATCAGCTATAATCTTTACACCTGTCTTTTCACTTCCAATTCCAGACAGAGACAAAAGAGCTGCAACATTGATGTTTGCAGGAAACAGCGAGACTGCGTCTTTTGCAGTACCATCAAAGATTATGGTAGGTGCCGTAATATCATCAAGATTGATATCAGAGGTCTCAAAAAACTTTGCGCCTTTTAGTGAACGTGGGTTTTTTGTTGTTGTTATGGTTATAGAATCTAGTTCGTCTTTGACGGATTTAATTCCATCTAGACCTGCAATGGCGCCGGAGGGAAGATAGATTGTTTTTTTAAAGTCCCTGCAGGCATCGTGTAAAATATCATGGATTGATTCATCTAGCAGTGCTCCCACACTCATTATCATCAGATCACGTCTGTTCTGTAAGACACTTAATGCAACGTCCCTTACAGCATCCTGAGATGCCGCCTCAACGACAATATTAACTGGATGTGAGGAGAGCAGATGTGAGTTTTCTACAATTTCAGGCTTGTTGTTTAATTGTGAGACTAGTGCAAGCGCAGCATCCCTAGAATTGTCAAAGACATGGGTTAGGACACAGGGGATCTCCCCAGAGTCTATAGCAAGGGCTATCTGAGTACCTATTGCACCACAGCCTAGCAAACCAATCTTTTTCAATCATCAATAGTAAAATTCTGCTCTTAATTAATTCTGGCACGCATGACAAAAGGCAGAAATGGGGATTTTGTAGAACAGTTTTGTCAAGGTTTGGCGCAACCTAAAGATTTTATTCATACCAACAAAGGAGTGTTATGCTCAACACGGTATACAAAGACGCCATCATAAACAGAGACAAGATGCTTTCAATTCTAAAGGGTCCAAAGTTTGAACAGATTTTACAAAAGGCACGTGATAGTTGGGTGAAATTTACACCTGTAGGAGAGAGAGTAGTTACAGCAGGAATTGACTCTAGTTTTAACAGTACAAAGTTCCAAGGAATAGAGTTTTGGGCAACAACAGCAGTCTCAGTCAAATCAGATGGAGAGATCCTAGTAGACCTGCATAAATCTGGATTGGGTGCTGCAGAGGATATCTCAAGCATAGCAAGTAAGATGGAGATCAAAGCCTGTGAGGAGACAGTAGACCGTGTAGATATGGTACTAATTGACGGTTCACTGCATTCTCAGTTGATGACAAGGCAGGCAAATTTAGGGGCGGCGATTGTAAAGATAATGGCGAAGAGAAACAATGTAATCTTTATTGCAAAGACATCAAATACAAGAAAGCAGTTTGAGAGGTTGGGATCCCTTGCAGGGGATATCTTTTATTATAATCACGTGACAAACACCCCCGGATTCAGCAAGATCTTTGTAGAGAAGAGATACGGGTCTGACAAGATAATATCCTCAACGTTTGTAAGACTAGGTGACTCGACGCCAATAATAAAGCTGGAATTGTTAGGAGACCAATACGGAGAAACAGATATCAAAACAATTATGAACAAGCTATACAAGACTAGTGTCGGTGGATATCCATACGCACTCAAGCTTGCACACAATAACTGTAAAGTATCAGATAAAGAACTTGGAAAGATGGTCAGTCTGTTAGGTCTAAGTAATGAGATAGGCTCACGGGAGGTTCTAAGTTGAGATTGGGGTTTGTGATAGGAGAATCAAAACCTACGTTTGTAAATGCAATCACCTCAAGAGCCCTGCCGGTAGGAGAGTACGTCAAGATTGGTTCAGATGAGGGGGAGATCCTAGGTCTAGTCGAGAGATCTTCTGTATCAAGTGCGGCTTTTGCAGATGTCAAAAACTTTGATGAAGCATCAGAGAGCACAGAGATTGCAGAGATAAACAAGAGGGACAAGACATATGTTGCAGATATAGGAATTTTGGGATTCTTGGAGGACTTGAAGAGGGGACATTCAACCCTGCCGGCGATTCCGCCTATTCCGGGTACTGAGATAACTCTGCCAAGTGATCCAGAACTTGAGGAGATATTTAGTCCAAAGAGGAAAGGCTGGGTAAACATTGGCAGTCTCTTACGAAACAAGACTATTGATGCCAGAATAAACTTGGATAAGATTGTCTCAAGACATTTGGGAATCCTAGCAATGACTGGGATGGGTAAGAGCAATCTTGTGTCCCTAATTACAAAACAGATTGCAGAACTAAAGGGAACTGTAATAATTTTTGATTATCATAATGACTATACCAGTCTAAGTATTCCTCAGATCAATGTAATGGATGCAAAGATAAATCCCAGACGGCTAGATGCAGACCAGCTCTCAGAGGTACTAGAGATACGAGACGGGGCAAATGTTCAGCAGCGGGTTTTAAGAATGGCATTTACAAAACAGGTCAGGGAATCCAAAGAGTTTTGGAGCAAGCTAGAAAACGAAGTCGACATTATTATAAATTCAGAAGACCGGAGGCTAAAGGAGCTTAGAACCTCAGCATACAGAGTTCGAGATATTATAGAAGACGCTCAGAAGAGATTTGAGGATATTTTGGATCCAGACATGGGGGATCCAATCAGTTTCATCAAAGAAAGCAGGACAAACATTCTAAACATCTCAGAACTGTCAGAAAAACAAGCAAATGTGGCAGTTGCGTTTTACCTACAGCGGCTACTCAGAGATAGAAAGGATGCAAGTATTGCAAGACATGGAAAGACAGACAGGGTCTTTAGATTCAACTCGCCAATATTTGTAATAATAGAAGAAGCTCATGTGTTTATACCAAAAGACCATGATACGAGTGCAAAATACTGGGCTGCAAAGATTGCCAGGGAAGGAAGAAAGTTCGGCCTTGGTCTTGGAATCGTATCACAAAGACCGCGCAGTATTGATCTTAATGTTCTAAGCCAGATGGGCTCGTTTGCAATCATGAAGATAATACAAGAAGACGACCAGCACCAGATAGCGTCAGCCGCAGAGTCGACTAGTCGTGAGTTGATATCTCAGATAACATCACTAAATATCGGGGACGCCATACTTGTCGGACAGTGGACAAATCTGCCATCCCTAGTTCACATAAAGGAGGTAAAAGAAAAGGTCACAGGAGCAGACCAGAGTGCAGTAGATGCATGGGCAAAGGCAGACAAGATGAAAGGAGTGGCAGTAGAGTCAACACAAGGATTAATACAGAAAGACTTGCTATTAGACTAGGATGTTATTCTCACACATTTCAGACACACATTTAGGACTAGCGCAGTATGGTTTAGAGGAACGTACACGAGATATCTACAATGTGTTTAACCAAGCAATAGACATATCAATATCAGACCATGTCGATTTTGTAATCTTTGCAGGAGATATTTTCAACGTGCCAAATCCAGACGGGGAGGCCATAGTTCAGATGGCCAATGGATTGAAGAGATTAAAAGAGAACGACATTGACTCTTTTTTTATTTTAGGAGACCATGATATCAGCCGAGTCAAGACAGTGCCAGTTCCATTTGTCTATCATAACTTGGATTTTTCAAAATATATCGGCAATGGAACGCCGCTAGAATACAGGGGCATACACCTAGTAGGGTTTGACAAGATAAGAAAGGCGGAGATGCCAAAATATGAGGAGAAATTTGCCGCTGTAGACACATATGCCAAGGCACATACAGGCCACAAAATTCTAGTACTACATCAGGGGATTACGGAATTTAACAAGTATGCCGGAGAGCTGCTGTCAACTGACCTGCCAAAAAATTTCACATACTATGCAATGGGGCATCTTCATGATAAGGATATAAGACATTTTAATCATCTAGCAGGACCTGTGGCATATCCGGGGTCTACTGAGAGAACCACAAATGAGAGAATTGTAGATACGGAAAAAGGATTCCTGCAAGTAGACATCTCAAGGCCAGAAGCCAGTACAAAATGGATAAAGCTTGATTCAAGACCACACATATCATATGAGACAGACTATCAGGAACTAGCAGAGACTGTAAATAAGATAGCCCAAGAGATCACACGGTGTGTGAGAAAACCAATAATTGAGGTAAAAATAAAGGGGGATGAGATAGATTCAGACCGCATCCAGTCACAGATGGCAAAACTAGACTCGCAGACATTGAGATGTTTTTCACGTATCATCTCAGAGCAAACCCCAGACTCGCGGGTACTTCTTGAAAAGCCAAATGCCATCAACGAGACTATGTACAAGCTTACCGTAGAAATACTGGGTTCTGAGCAATTAGCAAAGTTTGCCATCGATGAACTATTACCAATATTATCTAAAAGAGATACAAAGGAGGCACTAGGGCTAGTCTTTGAGAAATACAAAGAGGGGAAATTATGATAACGTCAGTAGAACTAGGGGACTTTGTGTCTCATTCAAGCACAAAACTAGAATTTGGAGATGGTGTTACAGTTTTTGTAGGTGATAACGGGACAGGAAAGTCAAGTGTAATTGATGCGATAACATTTGCGTTGTTTGGCAAACACACGCGAAAAACAAATAAAAGTTTGATTAAACTCGGATCAAGTCAGGCGTTTGCCAAGGTCAATTTTTCCATTGGTGAGAAACAGTACGAGGCAGTAAGGAGGACAGACAGCAGGGGTACACTATATGCCACGTTTGCAAGAGTCGATGGCAAACGTAGTGAGATAGTAGCAGGTGAGAGAAGGCAGTTTGGGGAATCAATGACACGCGAGGTCGAGCAAGTGATAGGTCTAGATTTTGAAAAATTAAAGATTGCCTCAATTGTTAGACAGGGGGAACTAGATAATATAATTAATTCACGTCCAAAAGAGTTCAAGGAGCTGCTCAATGCAATCATAGGAATTGACAAGCTGGATTTAGCTTCTGAATCAATGAGGACTGTAAACCGAGAGTTTCGTGAGAGGATAAAGAGCGACCTAGGACACGATGATACAGATATTGAGGGTTTATTAAAAGAATCAGAGGAATATCAAAAAGAGATTGCAGAGTTAGAACCTGAGAAACGCAGACTAGAGTTAGAACAAGAGAAGATGAGAGCCGAGGTATCTAACCTTAGAAAAAAGGTAGAAGACGAGGCATTAAAGCCTGACAAGAAAGACCAGCTAAAACAGAAAAAGAGGGAGCTGCGCGAATATGCAGAAAAGACGATTCAGGATATTAAAAATGAGATAAATAGAGACGAGCGCAGGGTTCAGGATTGTAAGGGCTGTTTTGGGTATGCGGCCTCAAGAGCAGACCTAGAATTAGAGATGCAAAGAGTCGGTGAGGAATTACACAGTGCCAGTCAAGATATTGTGAAGATGAAAAATCAAGAGGCATCACTAAAGGAGAAACTGGAACTTGCATCAAAAATTCAATTAAAGGACGGCAAATGTCCTGTATGTAACTCTGAGGTTGAAAAATTAAATTCGTTATTTAACAGTGATAAACTTTTAGAACAAATGTCAGATACTCAAAAGGATATCAGCTCAAAAGAAGAGGAGGCAGCAAGACATAATCAAAATAAAAGAGAACTCTCAGAGAGACTGCAAAATGCAAAAGTTGCAGAGGAAACGCTAAAGATTCATCGAGTCAGTAGTGAAGAAGAGTTGGAGGGAATACAAAAGAGCCTTGAGATAAAAAAGCAAAATATTCCCCAAACCACAGCGAGCTTGTATGAGCTAGCAAAGACCGATGCCCATGCAAAGATGATCTTTGAGGACATCTCTAGACTAGAAGAGGAGACCAAGGAATTTGATGAGCAAGAGTATGTCAGTCTCAAGAGACAAGTAGATGAGAAACAAAATTACCTGTCTCAAACAGAACAGAGTATTGGTGCCATAGGTGAGAGAATTTCCAATGGAAATACAGAGATCAATTCCATAACAGATAAGGTATCAGAGCTAAAGATAGTAAAAAAATATGTGACAAAGCTAAATGAGATTCATACGAGTGTCTTTAACAGGGATGGATATGTTGCAACAAGTCTTAGGTCATGGGTACTAGAGACAATAGCTGCCAAGGCATCAGAGTACCTCATAGTACTTGATACAAAAATTCAGAGGATCGCATTATCAGAAAAGAAACAGAAAATCACAATAACGTGCCATGCAAAGAACGAGACCTTGGAGTTAGAGTCACTTAGTGGCGGTGAGAAAGTCGGTGTTGCATTAGCATTACGACTAGGCATGGCAAGTCTTCTTGGGGCATCAAATCTTAACCTGATGATTCTAGATGAGCCTACTGCCAATCTTGATGCAGATAGGCGAAGAGCACTTGTAAGGGTACTCTCACAGCTATCAAACATCTCAAGTTTAGAGACAAAGATGCAGTTTCTAATAATCACACATGATGCAGAAATTTTTGAGGATACCACGGTGGAACAGATGTACAAATTCGAGTCAGACAAGCAAGAAAGTAAGGTTACAATACTCTAGATGACATCTATGGTGCCAGTCATCCAGGGATGAACTATGCAATAGTAATCATAGGTTCCTGCATCATCAAAAGTAACTTTAAAGACAGAATCTGCAACAAATATACCAGAATCAAAGATATCGTCTGAACCTGATTTTAGATTTCCGCTCGTTACAGTGTGTGCCGCAGAATCATCGTTGCTCCAAGTGACAGTAGCACCGACTGCTACAGTAGTTTCAAAAGGCAGGTAACACTCGTTAGTCTCTGCGCATTTTGGAACAGAAGATCCGTTAGGAATTGAGACAGTGACAGTCAGGGGTAATGGCTCTTTGGATGACGATTCAGCAGGCATCATTGCCGGCTCAGATGTCATACCGATTGTCTCCTCAGGTGAGATGGCTATGAATCCTATGGATATTGCGGCAAGAACACCAACTGCACATATAATTCCGAAAGAAAAGTTCATCTCATCCACCTGTCAACTTTGCAAACCTTTTGTTCTTACTTAACTTTTCCATAAAGTGAATATTGGATAACGCTACAACGGCAGATTCAACTACTGGCTTTTCAGAGTCGTTTAGGGCCTGCTCCAAGGTATCTTTGGCCTCTTTGGATCCAACCACACCTAGAGCTATTGCAGCTTCGTGGCGTACAAACATGCTTGGGTCATTCAGAGTCGCATCAGTCAGAGGTGGAATTACGCTAGAAAATGACATCTGTCCCAAGGAGAATGCGGCCTCGTGGCGTACTAGCTCATTTTCGTCGTTTTTTAAGACTTTGGCAATGTGGGGGATCTTGTCTTCTCCTCCAAAATCAACTAGAATACAAGTCGCCCTAGTTCTAACTACATAGTCAGGATGCTCTAGGAGAGATACAAAGTATTCCGTATCGTTTCTTTCGTACTTTGATTCCATCTCTGCAAAGAGTGTCAATCTATCATTGGTGACTGCCTGCATTTTGCTTTGAAATTTTGTGTGGCCTATATTAGGTTATTTAAGAAAATGAGTGTGTGCTGTACTGAAGTTAGTTCATCCTAATTTTAAGCTAATCTCAAATCTGTGTTAGTATTGGGTATTGTAATTTTTTTAACTGTAATTAGATTAGGATAAATTACACAGGTGGTTAGACCTGCAATACCAATTATAATTAAGGAAAGAAAAATAATAAGAAAAACCATTTATTTATTTTTTGATTTTACAAGAATAATTTTTTTGCGCTTTTCTAAAAATGTAATATCATAACGCTTGAAAATAGTATTTCTACCTAAAACACAAAAAGGTAAGATCCCTAACACTTTTCACAGGAATTCTAACTGTGTACTTGTTTAGGTCGTGCCTAG